>NZ_JCBANN010000013.1:0-97879 GCF_059761975.1 Achromobacter sp. 46006 | reverse complement strand
GCCCGAAGGGGGCGGCGCCGGTTCTGGCGGGCGCGGCGGCCGTCGGGTGGACGGCGCCGGCGCGGTCAGGCCGCGGGCGGTGCGCGCGGCTGGGCCGCGCGCCAGGCGTGGAGCGGATGGGTGGCGCGGTAGAACAGCGCCGGATAGGTGACGCCGCCGCTGGCGGGCGCCGGCAGCACGGTCAGGGGAGCGGGAGGGAGGCCGAGGTCGGCCTGGGGATTGCGGCAGAACGGGCAATGTGTGCCGTCGCCATGGTGGGCGGCGTGGTCGCCGGCCGGGTCATCGTTTCGCACCTCGATCGTCAGGGACGAGCGGCCGTCGGGGGCGCAGTAGTCCACGGTGACCTGGCGGCCGACATTGGGCAGGTGATTGCCATGCGCCAGCGACGGAACCAGCGACGCCCACAGGATCGCGATCAGCGCGATCCAGGCGTAGCCGCGGTTCAGGAAGTGGGCGAGGTGCATGACGGCGCATTATATCCAAGCCCTTTCAGACGGAAAGATGGCGCCGCACGTCCTCCCCGTCGATGGCGGCGCGGTCGCCGCTGGCCACCACCTCGCCGCGCGACAGCACCACGTAGCGGTCGGCCAGCTCGCGGGCGAAATCGAAGTACTGCTCGCACAGCAGGATGGCGATGTCGCCGCGCTGGCGCAGCATGTGGATGACACGGCCGATGTCCTTGATGATCGAGGGCTGGATGCCTTCGGTCGGCTCATCCAGGATGATCAGCTTGGGCTCGGCCACCAGCGCGCGGGCGATCGCAAGCTGTTGCTGCTGGCCGCCGGACAGGTCGCCGCCGCGCCGCGCCAGCATGCTCTTGAGCACCGGGAACAGCTCGAACACTTCCTCCTTGATGCGGCGCGCGCGCGCGGCCGGTTTGGTCGCCATGCCCATCAGGATGTTCTCTTCCACCGTGAGCCGGGCGAAGATGTCGCGGCCCTGCGGCACGTAGGCCATGCCGCGCGCGGCGCGCTGGTGCGGCGCCAGGCGGGTGACGTCGGCGCCGTCGAAACCGATGGCGCCGCGCGCCACCGGCAGTACGCCCATCACGCACTTGAGCAGGGTGGTCTTGCCGACGCCATTGCGTCCCAGCAGCGCCAGGCATTCGCCCTGGTTCACGGTCAGCGACACGCCGCGCAGGGTGTGGCTGCCGCCGTAGTACTGGTCGATGGTGTTCACGTTCAGCATGTCAGCGCCCCAGGTAGACTTCGATCACGCGCGGGTCGGCCTGCACCTTGGCCATCGGCCCCTCGGCCAGCACCGAGCCCTCGTGCAGCACGGTCACCTTGCCGTCGCCGGCGATCTGGTTGACGAAATCCATGTCGTGCTCGACCACCATCAGCGAATGGCGGCCGCGCAGCTCGTTGAGCAGTTCGCCGGTGCGCTCGGTCTCGGCGTCGGTCATGCCGGCCACCGGTTCGTCCAGCAGCAGCAACTGCGGTTCCTGCATCAGCAGCATGCCGATCTCCAGCCATTGCTTCTGGCCGTGCGACAGCAGGCCGGCGGGGCGGAAGGCGTCGGGCCGCAGCCGGATCAGGTCGAGCGTCTCGCCGATGCGGTCGGCCTGCTCGCCGGTCAGGCGCGCGAACAGCGTGGGCCGCACGCGCTTGTCGGTCTTCATGGCCAGCTCCAGGTTCTCGAATACCGTGTGCTGCTCGAACACGGTGGGGCGCTGGAACTTGCGGCCGATGCCGGCGTGCGCGATCTGCGCCTCGCTCAGCGTGGTCAGGTCGATGCTCTGGCCGAAGAACGCGGTGCCGGCGGTGGGGCGCGTCTTGCCGGTGATGACGTCCATCATGGTGGTCTTGCCGGCGCCGTTGGGGCCGATGATGCAGCGCAGTTCACCGACGCCGATGTCCAGCGTCAGGTCGTTGAGCGCCTTGAAGCCGTCGAAGCTGACGGTGATGCCTTCCAGGTACAGGATGGCGCCGTGGCTGGTGTCCAGGCCCTTGGGGCTGACACGGCCGTAGCCGGCGTCGCCGCTGGGGCCGCCGTCCAGCATGGCGGTTTCGGTATGGGTGCTGGTCATGCGCGTCGCTCCTGGTAGCGGGCGGCCAGGCGCCGGGCCAGGCCGACGATGCCGGTGGGCAGGAAGAGGGTCACCAGCACGAAGATCAGGCCCAGCGCGTACAGCCAGAATTCGGGCAGCACGCTGGTGAACCAGGTCTTCAGGCCGTTCACGGCGCCGGCGCCGATGATGGGGCCGATCAGCGTGCCGCGGCCGCCGGTGGCCACCCAGATCACCATCTCGATGGAGTTCTCGGTGGACATCTCGCTGGGGTTGATAATGCCGACCTGCGGCACGTACAGCGCTCCGGCGATGCCGCACAGCACGGCCGACAGCGTCCACACGAACAGCTTGAAGCCGAGCGGGTCGTAGCCGATGAAGCGCAGCCGGCTCTCGGCGTCGCGCACCGCCGTCAACACCCGGCCCAGCTTGGACTGGGTGACGGCGCGCGCCAGCACCAGCGCGCCGGCCAGCGCCGCCAGCGTGATCCCGTACAGCGCGGCGCGGGTGCCGGGCGCGGTGATGTCAAAGCCCAGGATGCGCTTGAAGTCGGTGAAGCCGTTGTTGCCGCCAAAGCCGGTGTCGTTGCGGAAGAACAGCAGCATGGCGGCGAAGGTCAGCGCCTGTGTGATGATGGAGAAATAAACGCCCTTGATGCGCGAGCGGAAGGCGAAGTAGCCGAACACGAAGGCCAGCAGGCCCGGCACCAGCATCACCAGCAGCATGGCGTACCAGAAGTGGTCGGTGAACGACCAATACCAGGGGTAGTCCTTCCAGTCCAGGAACACCATGAAATCCGGCAGGTTGCTCTGGTAGACGCCGTCGCGGCCGATGGCGCGCATCAGGTACATGCCGTGGGCGTAGCCGCCCAGCGCGAAGAACAGGCCGTGGCCCAGCGACAGGATGCCGGCATAGCCCCACACCAGGTCCAGCGCCAGGGCCGCCATGGCGTAGCACATGAACTTGCCCAGCAGGGCCACCGCATAGGCCGAGACGTGCAGAGGATGGCCGGCGGGAAACGCCAGGTTCAGCAGCGGCGCCAGCGCCAGCAGCAGCACCCCCGCGCCCAGCGCGGTCCAGGCGCGGCCGCTGAACAGCGGGCGGCGCGCCAGCAGGTTGAGATCGGTCAGCGCGGTCTGTTTCATTCGACGCTCCGGCCGCGCGGGGCGAACAGGCCTTGCGGCCGCTTCTGCACGAAAAGCACGATGAGCACCAGGATGGTGATCTTGGCCATGACCGCTCCCGCGTAAGGCTCCAGGAATTTGTTGACGCCGCCCAGGCCGAGCGCGGCGATGACGGTGCCGGCCAGCTGGCCGACGCCGCCCAGCACCACCACCATGAAGGAATCGACGATGTAGCCGCGGCCCAGGTCCGGGCCCACATTGCCCAACTGCGACAGCGCCACGCCGGCCAGTCCGGCGATGCCCGAGCCCAGCCCGAACGCCAGCATGTCGACGCGGCCGGTGGGCACGCCGACGCAATCGGCCATGCGCCGGTTCTGCGTGATGGCGCGCACGAACAGGCCCAGCCGCGTGTGGTTCAGCAGCGCCCACACCAGGAACACCACGAACAGCGCGAAGCCGATGATGACCAGGCGGTTGTAGGTCAGCACCAGGCCGCCCAGCACGGTGACGCCGCCGGACATCCAGCTGGGATTGCCCACTTCCACGTTCTGCGCGCCGAACAGTGTGCGCACGCCCTGCATCAGCATCAGGCTGATGCCCCAGGTGGCCAGCAGCGTTTCCAGCGGCCGGCCGTAGAGCCAGCGGATCACGGTGCGTTCCAGCGCCATGCCGACCAGCGCGGTGACCACGAAGGCCAGCGGCAGCGCCGCCGCCACGTACCAGTCGAGCCAGCCCGGCAGCCAGGCGCGGAACGCCGTCTGCACCAGGTAGGTGACGTAGGCGCCGATCATCAGCAGTTCGCCGTGCGCCATGTTGATGACGCCCATCAGGCCGAAGGTGATGGCCAGGCCCAGCGCGGCCAGCAGCAGCACGCTGCCCAGGCTGAGGCCGTAGAACAGGTTGCCGGCCCACTCGATGGTGGCCAGGTGGCGGTCGATGCGCTTGACCGCGTTGGCCGCCGCCTCGCGCACCGCGGCGTCCGGTTCGGCGTAGACGCCGTCGTGCTGTTGCGTCAGCGCCACCAGAGTCGGCCGGAACGTGGCGTTGTCGGTGCGGCCCAGCAGCTCGACCGCGTGGCGCCGCACGGCGGGGTCGGCGCTCTTGAGTTCGAGGTTGGCCTGCGCGATCTCCAGCGCGGCGCGCACGGCCGCATCCTGTTCGGCGGCCAGCGCCTTTTCCAGCAATGGCAGGCGCGCCGGATCGCCGGTCTGCTGCAGGCGCCGGGCCGCGGCCAGGCGCTCCTGCGCGTCCTCGGAGAACAGCCTCGATCCGGCCAACGCCGCTTCGATTGCGCGCCGCAGCCGGTTGTTGATGCCGATGGTGTCGGCTTGCGGCGGCAGGGGCAGGGTCGCGCCGCTGACCGGGTCGGTGGCCTGGCCGTCGTCGTCGCCGATCAGCACGCGGCCATCCGGCAGCACATACAGTTGATCGTTGCCCAGGGCTTGCAGCACTGCCTGCGCGCCGGGCTGGCGGCCCAGGGCGGCGATGGCCTGCAACTTGGCGTCGGTGTCGTCGCCGGCCAGGGGCGCCAGCAGCGCCGGGTCCACGCCGGGCGCGGCCGCTTGGGCGGCCAGCGCCGGCGCGGCCAGCAGCCATGCAAGCAGGAGATGACGCAGGAATTTCGCGATGACCGCATTGAGCATGGCTGCGCTTCCGGTTCCGGGTTAGAGACCTTGCTTGCTTTCGTTGCCCGGGATGTACGGGCTCCACGGTTGCGCGCGGATCGGGCCCTTGCTCTTCCAGACCACGTTGAACTGGCCGTCCGCCTTGATCTCACCGATATAGACCGGCTTGTGCAGGTGGTGGTTGGTCTTGTCCATCTCGATGGTGAAGCCGCTCGGCGAATTGAACTTCTGGCCGCCCATGGCCGCGATCACCTTGTCGACGTCGGTGGTCTTGGCCTGCTCGACTGCCTGCTTCCACATGTGGATGCCGATGTAGGTGGCTTCCATCGGGTCGTTGGTGACCACGGTGTTGGCGTTGGGCAGGTTCTTGGCCTTGGCGTAGGCCTTCCACTTCTTGATGAATTCCGCGTTGACCGGGTTCTTGATCGACTCGAAGTAGTTCCAGGCGGCCAGGTGGCCCACCAGCGGCTTGGTGTCGACGCCGCGCAGTTCTTCCTCGCCCACCGAGAACGCCACCACCGGCACGTCGGTGGCCTTCAGGCCGGCGTTGCCCAGTTCCTTGTAGAACGGCACGTTGGAGTCGCCGTTGATGGTGGAGATGACGGCGGTCTTGCCGCCGGCCGCGAACTTCTTGATGTTGGCGACGATGGTCTGGTAGTCGGAATGGCCGAACGGGGTGTAGACCTCGTCGATGTCGCTGTCCTTCACGCCCTTGGAGTGCAGGAAGGCGCGCAGGATCTTGTTGGTGGTGCGCGGGTACACATAGTCGGTGCCCAGCAGCACAAAACGCTTGGCGCCGCCGCCGTCTTCGCTCATCAGGTATTCCACCGCCGGGATGGCCTGCTGGTTGGGCGCGGCGCCGGTGTAGAACACGTTCTTTTCAAGTTCCTCGCCTTCGTATTGCACCGGGTAGAACAGCAGCCCGTTCAATTCCTTGAACACCGGCAGCACCGACTTGCGCGACACCGAGGTCCAGCAGCCGAACACTACCGCCACTTTGTCCTGCGACAGCAACTGGCGCGACTTCTCGGCGAACAGCGGCCAGTTCGAGGCCGGGTCGACCACCACGGCTTCGAGCTTCTTGCCCATCACGCCGCCGTTGGCGTTGATCTCATCGATGGTCATCAGGGCCACGTCCTTGAGCGACGTTTCCGAGATGGCCATGGTGCCCGACAGCGAATGCAGGATGCCGACCTTGATGGTGTCTTCGGCGGCGAACAACTGCGGTGTCCAGCCGGACAGGGCCAAGAGGCTCGCGGCGGTCAGTTGCTTGAGGGCTAGTCTGCGTTTCATGGTGACTCCTGGATGGGAAGGGGCCGGCGGCGCCGGCGATAACGGTCTCAATGCCTGGACTACATCCAACTACCTCTGCGCGCGGCCCTGCCGAAGCAAGGGCGTGACCAGGACATCAAAGCAAAAGGCGTGCCAACCGCATGGCGAGCATGGATGCGCTGTAGGGAAGCGTGGCTTCAAGCGGGGCGGGATGCCGGTGGGCGGCGGGGCATGGCGCGGATCAATCTGGTGCCGCGTGCACAAGATCGGTGCGGGCTTTGCCCGTTGGGAGTGCGCGCGCGCCGATGGCGCGGCCGGTGCCGCCAGCGCGGCGCGGGCGCGCAAGGGGGAAGGCGCGCGGTGCGGCGCACATGGCACGCGTATTGCTTGGGTATCCGGACTTGTATACAAGAAAGGATTCCAGCATGAATGCCGTAGCAACGCAGAAGGGCCCTCTCGGTTGGACCATCGCGCAGTGGCTGTCCGCCTATCAGGATGGCGCCACGCCCGAAGCGCTGTTGATGCCCCTGGCCGCCGCGCCCGACGATCCGGCCGACAATGCCTGGATCGTGCGCGCCAGCGCCGAGGTGCTGGCGCGCCAGCTCGATGACCTGCGCCTGTTGCTGGCCGCGGCCGGTGGCGAGCGCGCCCGCCTGCCGCTCTATGGCGTGCCGTTCGCCATCAAGGACAACATCGACGCGGCCGGCTGGCCCACCACGGCAGCCTGCCCGGCATTCGCCTACACGGCGCACGAGGATGCCACGGTGGTGCGGCGCCTGCGCGCGGCCGGCGCCATCCTGATCGGCAAGACCAATCTCGACCAGTTCGCCACGGGACTGGTCGGCACCCGCTCGCCGCATGGCGCGGTGGCCAACAGCTTCGATCCTGACTACGTCAGCGGCGGCTCCAGCTCGGGTTCGGCGTCCGTGGTGGCGCGCGGCCTGGTGGCGTTCTCGCTGGGTACCGATACGGCTGGCTCGGGCCGCGTGCCGGCGGGCTTCAACAATATCGTCGGCCTCAAGCCAACCAAGGGCTGGCTCAGCACCGCCGGCGTGGTGCCCGCTTGCCGCACGCAGGACTGCGTTTCCATCTTCGCGCTGACGGTGGATGATGCCGCGCGCGTTGCCGACATCGCCGGTGGCTACGACGAGCGGGATGCCTATTCGCGCGCCCAGCCGGCTGGCGCCGCCGCGCCCTGGCCCGCGACGCCGCGATTGGCCGTGCCGGACCGGCTGGAGTTCTTCGGCGATACGCAGGCTGCCGCCGCATTCGAGGCGGCGGTGCAGGCGCTCAAGGCCGGTGGCGCCCAGGTCGATAGCATCGACTTCGCGCCCTTTACCGAACTGGCGGCCCTGCTGTACCAGGGGCCCTGGGTTGCCGAGCGTTTCGCAGCCGTCGAGCCGCTGTGGCGCCGCGATCCCGATGCCATCCACCCGGTGGTGCGTGGCATCGTCGAAGGCGCGGGCCATTACGATGCGCTCGATGCCTTCAAGGCCGAGTACCGCCGCGCCGAACTGACGCGCCGCATACACCAGTCGCTGCAAGGCTTCGACGCGCTGGTGGTGCCGACCGCGCCGTCGGTCTACACCATCGCTCAATTGCAGGCCGAACCGGTGCGGCTCAACTCGCAACTGGGCATCTACACCAACTTCGCCAACCTGGCCGACCTGTCGGCGCTGGCCTTGCCGGCCGGCATGCGCGAGGACGGCCTGCCGGCCGGTATCACCCTGATCGGCATGGCGTGGCAGGACCGCGCGCTGGCGATCTTTGGCCGTCAATGGCAGGCGCAGCGGGGGCTGCCATTGGGCGCGACGGGCCTGCCGCTGCCGCCGCTCGGGCCGTCGCCGGCCGATGCCGGCCTGCTGCGCGTGGCCGTGGTGGGCGCGCACCTGAGCGGCATGCCCCTGAACCACCAACTGACCTCGCGCCGCGCGGTGCTGGTCGAAAAGACCCACACCGCCGCCGACTACCGGCTCTATGCGCTGGCCAACACCACGCCGCCCAAGCCCGGCCTGGTGAAGTCCGACAGCGGCGCGCCGATCGAGGTGGAGCTGTGGGACATCCCGCTGGCGGCGTTCGGCGCCTTCGTGGCCGAGATCCCCGCGCCGCTGGGCATCGGCACGCTGACGCTGCATGACGGCCGCCAGGTCAAGGGCTTCATCTGCGAGCCGCGCGGCCTGGAGGGCGCGCGCGACATCACCGCCTTCGGCGGCTGGCGCGCCTACCTCGCCAGCCTGAACGCCACCCCCCGCTAATGCCAATCGCCCCTGGGAGCCGAACCGTGTTCGATACCGTCCTCATCGCCAACCGTGGCGAAATCGCCGTCCGCGCCATCCGTACCCTGAAACGCCTGGGCATCCGCAGCGTTGCCGTGTATTCCGATCCCGACCGCAATGCCGCCCACGTGCGCGAGGCCGACATGGCCGTGGCGCTGGGCGGCGAGAAGGCCGCCGACAGCTATCTGCGCACCGACCTGCTGCTGGCGGCCGCGCGCGAGCACGGCGCGCAGGCCATCTACCCCGGCTACGGCTTCCTGTCGGAGAGCGCCGAATTCGCCGAGGCCTGCGAGGCCGCGGGCATCGCCTTCGTCGGCCCTACGCCGCTGCAGATCCGCGAGTTCGGCCTGAAGCATCGCTCGCGCGAGCTGGCCGCCGAAGCCGGCGTGCCGATGACCCCGGGCACGGGCCTGCTGGCCAGCCTGGGCGAGGCGCTGACGCAGGCCGAGCGCATCGGCTATCCGGTGATGCTCAAAAGCACGGCGGGCGGCGGCGGCATCGGCCTGTCGCGTTGCGACAACGAGGCCGAGCTGACGGTGGCGTTCGACAGCGTGCAGCGCATGGGCGAACATTTCTTCCGCGACGGCGGCGCGTTCATCGAGCGCTATGTGGACAACGCCCGCCACGTCGAGGTGCAGATCTTCGGCGACGGCGCCGGCCGCGTGCTGGCCCTGGGCGAGCGCGATTGCTCGGTGCAGCGGCGCAACCAGAAGGTGATCGAGGAAACACCAGCGCCGCACCTGCCGGCCGCGACCCGCGCGGCGCTGCTGGATGCGGCGGTCAAGCTGGGCGAGTCGGTGGCCTACCGCTCGGCCGGCACGGTCGAATTCATCTACGACCCGGCGCGCGACAGCTTCTACTTCCTGGAGGTCAACACCCGCCTGCAGGTGGAGCACCCGGTGACCGAGGCGGTGACCGGGCTGGACCTGATCGAATGCATGCTGCGCGTGGCGGCGGGCGAGCCGCTGGACCTGGCCGCGATGTCGCGCGCGCCGCAAGGCGCGTCGATCGAGGTGCGGCTGTACGCCGAAGACCCGCTGCGCCAGTTCCAGCCGTCGCCCGGCGTGCTGACGGAGGTGCATTTTCCTGAAGGCGTGCGCCTGGACGGCTGGGTCGCGACGGGCACCGAGGTGCCGCCGTTCTACGACCCGATGCTGGCCAAGCTGATCGTGCACGCCGACACCCGCGAGGCCGCACTCGACAAGCTGGCCGAGGCGTTGGCTCACACCCGCCTGCATGGCATCGCCACCAATCTGGATTACCTGCGCCAGATCGTGGCCGATGCGCGTTTCCGCGCCGGGCAGTTGTCGACACGCTTCCTGGAGGGCTTTACCTACCGGCCCGCGGCCATCGAAGTGCTGGAGGCCGGCACCTACACCAGCGTGCAGGACTACCCGGGCCGCACCGGCTATTGGGACATCGGCGTGCCGCCGTCGGGGCCGATGGACGACTACGCTTTCCGCCTGGCCAATCGCATCGTCGGCAACGCGCCCGACGCCGCCGGCATCGAGGCCACGCTGGTTGGGCCGACGCTGCGCTTTCATGGCGAGGCCATCGTCGCGCTGACCGGCGCCGAATGCGCCGCCACGCTCGATGGCGCGCCGGTGCCGATGTGGCAGCCGGTGATGGTGCGCTCGGGCCAGGTGCTGGCCACGGGCCGCGCGCTGTCCGGCTGCCGCACCTACCTCGCGGTGCGCAACGGGCTGGACGTGCCGGTCTACCTGGGCAGCCGCTCGACCTTCGCGCTGGGCCAGTTCGGCGGCCACGCCGGCCGCACGCTGCGGGTCGGCGACATGCTGCCGCTGGTGCGCCCCGAGCTGCCGGCCGCGAACGCCCAGGCGCCCGTGAATGCGCCGCAGGCCGCGCCGGCAGAACTGATTCCCGCCTATGGCAACACCTGGGAGATCGGCGTGTTGTACGGCCCGCATGGCGCGCCGGACTTCTTCCGCCCCGAGGCCATCGAGGCCTTCTTCGCCGCCGACTGGGAGGTGCACTACAACTCCAACCGCCTCGGCGTGCGGCTGACCGGCCCCAAGCCGACCTGGGCGCGCGAGAACGGCGGCGAGGCCGGCCTGCATCCGTCCAACATCCATGACTGCGAATACGCCATCGGCAGCATCAACTTCACCGGCGACAGCCCGGTGATCCTGACGCGCGACGGTCCCAGCCTGGGCGGTTTCGTCTGCCCGGTGACGATCGCGCGCGCCGAGCTGTGGAAGGTGGGGCAGGTCAAGCCGGGCGACCGCATCCGCTTCGTGCGCATCGATTACGCCGAGGCGGTGGCGCGCGAGGCGGCGCAGGACCAGAGCGTGGCGCAGTTGCGCGCCGTGGCCCCGCGGGCCACCGCGCCCGCCGCGCCGCCGGCTACCGCGTCGGAAACCATCATCGCCGCGCTGCCGGCGACGGACACGCGCCCGTCGGTGTCGTACCGCCAGGCGGGTGACGGCTACCTGCTGCTGGAATACGGCGACAACGTGCTCGACCTGGCGCTGCGCATGCGCATCCATCTGCTGATGGAGGCGCTGGCGGCGCAGCCGATCGACGGGGTCTGCGAACTGTCGCCGGGCGTGCGTTCGCTGCAGATCCGCTACGACAGCCGCGTGATCCTGCAACAGGCGCTGATCGCGCGGCTGCTGGAAATCGAATCGCAACTGGCCGACGTGGCGACGCTGAAGGTGCCGACCCGCGTGGTCTACCTGCCGATGGCGTTCGAGGATTCGGCCACGCTGGGCGCGGTGCAGCGCTACCAGGAAACGGTGCGCGCCAGCGCGCCGTGGCTGCCGAACAATGTCGACTTCATCCAGCGCATCAACGGCCTGGCCAGTCGCGAGGACGTGCGCCGCATCGTGTTCGACGCCAGCTACCTCATCATGGGCCTGGGCGACGTCTACCTGGGCGCGCCGTGCGCGGTGCCGATCGATCCGCGCCATCGGCTGCTGACCTCCAAGTACAACCCGGCGCGCACCTTCACGGCCGAGGGCACGGTGGGCATCGGCGGCGTCTACATGTGCATCTACGGCATGGATTCGCCAGGCGGTTACCAGTTGGTGGGCCGCACGCTGCCGATCTGGAACAAGTTCCTGAAGAACCCGGTGTTCCAGGACGGCAAGCCGTGGCTGCTGCGCTTTTTCGACCAGGTGCGCTTCTATCCGGTGAGCGAGGCCGAACTCGATACGCTGCGCGAGGACTTCCGCGAGGGCCGCACCACGGTGCGCATCGAGGAGGAGGTGTTCGACTTCGCCGCGCACCAGCGCTTCCTGGCCGAGCAGGCCGACAGCATCGGCGCGTTCCAGGCGCGCCAGAAGACGGCGTTCGACGCCGAGGTGGCACTGTGGAAGCACGAGGACGTGGCGGCGGCGCCGGTCGAAGCCGCGCCCGAGACGCAGACCCCGCTGCGCGAAGGCGAACGGCTGGTCTGCGCCGACATGTGCGGCAACATCTGGAAGATCCCGGTGCAGGTGGGCCAGAGCGTGGCGGCCGGCGATACGCTGGTGGTGGTGGAAGCCATGAAGATGGAACTGTCGGTGATCGCGCCGGTGTCGGGCACGGTCACGGCGATCCGCTGCGTGCCGGGCAAGCCCGTGAACGCCGGCGACGCGCTGATCGTGCTGGCCGAGGACGCCACCTGCCCGGTGACCTGATCATGCGCGATTCCGTACGCATCGGCCCGGCGCTGCGGCAGGCGCCGGCGCTCGCGGGGTCGCTGGCGGACCAGGTCTACCAGCGCATCAAGGACGAGCTGTTCGACTTCCGTCTGCTGCCGGGCGACCGCTTCACCGAGGCGGAGCTGGCGGTGCGGCTGGGGGTGAGCCGCACGCCGGTGCGGCTGGGGCTGGCGCGGCTGGAGCGCGAAGGCTTCGTGCTGCCCAGTCCGCGCAGCGGCTGGCAGGTACGGCCGTTCGATTTCGAGCGCTTCGAGGCGCTGTACGACGTGCGCGTGGTGCTGGAGCTGGCGGCGGTCGAACGGCTGTGCGCGCGCGAGCACATGGACGATAGCGGCCTGTTGGGGGCGTTGACGGATGTGTGGCTGGTGCCGCCGGCGCAGCGCATCCTGGATGGACGGATGGTGGCGGAGCTGGACGAGGCCTTTCACTGCTCACTGGTGGCGGCCGCCGGGAATGCGGAGATGGCGCTGATCCACCGGGAGGTGACGGAGAAGATCCGGATCGTGCGGCGGCTGGATTTCACCAAGGAGTTCCGGGTGGATGCGACGTATGAGGAGCATGGGGCGATTTTGCGGGCGGTGCTGGCTCGGCGGGGGGACGCGGCGGGGAGGATGTTGCGGGGGCATATTGAGATGAGCAAGGCTGAGGTGAGGAAGATTACGTTGCATATGTTGCATGTGGCTCGGGAGGGTTCTTAAGGCGCGGCGGGGCGAGGCTGGCGGGCGGGGGCGGGGGCTACGATTGCGGTCCGGAGCGTGCGATCCGGACTTGCCTAGGCGGCCCCCCCCTTCCTCATCTTCGTCCAGGCCTTCGGCCTTCCCTTCAGATTCCGTCGGGCGCATCTACACGCCCCGCACCCGCCCGCCAGCCTCGCCCCGCCGCTCGTCTGTCTTCCTGCGACGGATTTGGGGGGAGGGCGGTTTTCTTGGCGTTCTGTTCAACGTCGGGGTGGGGCGGAGGAGTTTGCGGGGCCCGCCAAAAACGGCTGCGCGGGCAGCCGTTTTTGGCATACATCGTGTGGGGCGTCGGGGGTGTGGTCGCTGCGCGAAGTGGCGGCGATGGGGGGCGCGCTTTGCGGCGCGCTTGTGGAAGGGCAACTGATTCTCGAACGAGGGTGTCTGAGCAGGGGCTTTGTTGAAGCCCGCGGGCAGATTGGCGCTCGCCGGGCGCGCCCGCGCCCGGGTCAGCCTTGCAGTTGTTTGTAGACTTCTTCGGACACGCGTTGCAGTTCGTCGCGGCTGACGGCGCCGGAGAGGGCGTAGCCGAATTGGCCTTCGACCCAGTAGAAGACGCGGACGGGGCCTTCCTGGGTGAATTGGAAGGCGGTCTGGCCGCCGGCGGCTTCGCGGGTGACGTAGAGGGTCAGGCGTTGGCCGTCGGGGGCGCCGTACATGAAGAGGGCGACGGGGCCGCTGCCGCCGGGCAGCAGGCGGCCGCCGACGAGGTCGTAGCCGGCGTGGGTCAGCGAGGGGGCGCGCACGGGGGCGCCGAGGCGCTTGGTGAGCCAGGTGACCAGGGCCTTTTCGTTGTCGCCGCTGACTTCGACGGGGCGGCCCATGTCGGGGGCGTAGACGGCGTGGGCGATGGCGGCGCGCTGGGCGTAGCCGCCGGCGGCGCGGTCCGGGGCGGCGGTGGCCAGTACGGTCCGCAGATGGCGGGCGTCCAGGGCGCCGCGGGCCAGCCAGGCGCTGCTGGCGCTGATGGCGGCAATGGCGATGCCGGCCGCCAGGGCGCGCCACGGCAGGCGTCGGGCCGGGGGCGAGAGCGGCAGGCGCAGGGGCAGGGGTTCGTCCAGCACCGGGTCCAGCAGGGCGTGCAGGGCGCGGCGCTGGGCCTGCCAGGCGTGCACGCGGGACAGGTCCTGCGGATGGGCGGCGAGGAAGGCGTCGACCTCGGCGTGGCGGCCGGGCGGCAACTGGCCGTCGGCGTAGGCGTGCAGGTCGGCTTCGGTGATCGGGTGGCCGGCGCTCGGGACGGCGTGGAGGCGTTTGTCGTTCATGTCATTTCACGCGATGGAGCCGGCCGGCGGGTTCCTGGCCTTGCATCAGGGCGCCCAGCCGTTCGCGGGCGCGCGACAGGCGCGACATCACCGTGCCCATCGGCACGCCCAGCACCTGCGCGGTTTCCTGGTACGACAGGTCCTCCACGCACACCAGCAGCAGCACTTGCCGCTGCTCGGCCGGCAGGCCTTGCAGGCAGCGGTCCAGGTCGCGCACCTCCAGGTGGTCGGTCTGCGTGGCGCGCACCGGCACGTCGGGCAGTTCGCCCGCGCCGGCCTGGTCGGCCTGCCGCTGGTTGGCGCGCACGCCGTCGATGAAATGGTTATGCATGATGCCGAACATCCAGGCCCGCAGCTCGCCGCGCCGTTGCCAGCGAGAATAGCGGCTCCAGGCCCGTTCGAGCGTGTCCTGCACCAGGTCGTCGGCCCGGTGCGGGTCGCCCGTCAGCCCGCGGGCATAGCGCCGCAGGCTGGGGATGCAGGCCAGGATCGCGGCTTCGTCGTCGGCGCGCATGGTCGGGCGTGGATGGGCGGCGGGTCCCGGTCAGGGCTTGATGACGTGCCAGACGTCCTTGAAGTTGTCGCCGGTCTTGTCGCCCGGCTTGGCGTCCTTGGCGTACAGGTAGATGGGCTTGCCCTTGTAGGCCCACTGCTTGGAGCCGTCGTCGCGGGTGATGACGCTCAGGTCGCCCGAGGCCTTGGCGTCGGCTGCGGCCATGACTGGCGGCCAGATCTTGGCGCACTGGTCGTTGCAGGCGCTCTTGCCGCCGGCATCCTTGTCGAAGGTGTAAAGGGTCATGCCGGCGCTGTTGACCAGGATGCCGTCCTGGGTCTTGACGGCCTGGGCGTGGGCGCCGGCCGAGAACAGGGCGGCGCAGGAGAGGGCCAGGGTGGCGGCGAATTGTGTGCGCATGTCGTGCCTCGCAGAAGGAAGAGTGGGGGACTGCCCTCTACAGACGCCGGGCGGCATCGCAATATTCCGCCAGGGCGAAAAAAAAGTGGAGGGCCGGGAGTCGCCGCTCCGGCCCCGCTTCGTGCCGTCCGCGGCAGGCCATCCTGTCCCGGGGCCGGCGGCCCGCCGGTCAGGCGTGGCCGGCGGCGTGCGTGGCGGGGTCGTAGCGCATTTCTATTTCCTGGGCCGTCTCCTCGACAGGGGCGAAGCCCAGCGACTGGTAGAGCCGGCGGGCGCGATTGCCTTTCAGGACGGACAGGGTCACGGGCGCGCCTTCCTGGTCGGCCTGCCGCAGCAGGCCGGCCAGCAGGCGCCGGCCCAGCCCCTGGCCCTGGAAGGCCGGGTCGATCTGGATCTGCACCACGCGCCAGCCGGCGGCGTCGCGGCGGGTCTTGAACAATCCGGCCGGGCGTCCGTGCAGCCAGACGATCTGGGCGTCGTCGAAGTGGTGGCGGATGCGCGCCAGGTGGTGGGCGTCGTCCAGCGGCGCGCCGGCGCGCGCCAGGTGTTCTGTCATGGTCGCCTTGCGCAGCGCCAGAAGGAACGGCAGGTCGTCTTCGGTGGCGGCTTGCAACGCCAGGGAATGAGGGCTCATGGTGCGGCTTCAGGGTTGCTTGGAGGAACCACGCTTGGCGCTCTTGCCGGCCTGGTGGATAAGGTTATATAGCTGTTGCGCCGCCGGCGCCAGGGGGCGGCCCCGACGCGAGATCAAACCCAGGCTGCGGGTGACGCGCGGATGTTCGAGCTTGACGCCCGCCAGGGTGGCGTGGCCGACCGGCGGCATCGCCAGTTGCGGCACCGCCGCCACGCCCAGGCCCGCCTCCACCAGCCCCAGCAGCGTCATGACATGGCTGACCTCGAAGGCGCTGACGGTGCGCTTGCCGCTCTTGGCCAGGGCGTCGTCGATCAGCAGGCGGTTGCCGCTTTCCTTGGCCACGGTCATGAAGCGTTCCTGCGACAGTTCTTCCCACGACACGCTGCGGCGCGCGGCCAGCGGATGGTCGCGCCGCACCGCCAGCACGAAGTCCTCGCGCAGCACCGCCTTGAAGTCCACGTCCGGCTCCTGGGTGCCGAAAAAGCTGATGCCGAAGTCGGCGCGGCCGGTCACCACGCTGTTGAGCACGGTGTGGGCGGTCTCGTCGATGATGCGCACGCGGATGCGCGGAAAGCGTTCGGCGTAGTGATGGATGATGGCGGGCAGGAAGTAGTAGGCCACCGACGGCACGCAGGCCACGGTCACCAACCCGCCGCGCTGCGCCGCCAGGTCGCCGATGCTGAGCACCGCGCGTTCCAGTTCGTCGATGGCGCCGCGCGCCCGTTCCAGGAAGATGCGGCCGACGTGCGTCAGCGCCACGCGGCGGGTGGTGCGTTCCAGCAGGCGCGCGCCCAGCAGGTCCTCCAGCTTGTCGATGCGGCGGCTCAGCGCGGGCTGCGACAGGTTCAGGTCTTCGGCGGCGGCGCGAAAACTGGCGCGTTCGGCCACGGCCACGAAGGCCTGCAATTCCTGTAAATCGAAATTGATGCGTGCCATGCATTAATCCATCCGTAAGTTGCAATTCAAATAATAGCCGCGCCGTCGCAGAATGCACGGCATGGAAACGATCATCCCTTGCGTACTGATGCGTGGCGGCACCTCCCGCGGTCCCTTTTTTCTGGGCGACTGGCTGCCGGCCGATCCCGCCGAGCGCGACCGGCTGCTGTTGCAGGCCATGGGTTCGCCCCACGCGCTGCAGGTCGACGGCCTGGGCGGCGGCAACTCGCTGACCAGCAAGGTCGCGATCGTGTCGCGTTCGACCCGGCCCGACTGCGATATCGACTATCTGTTCGCGCAGGTCTCGGTAGACCGCGCCAGCGTCGACACCCGTCCCAACTGCGGCAACATGCTGTCGGGCGCCGCACCGTTCGCCATCGACGAGGGCCTGATCGCCGCGGCCGACGGTGAAACTTCGGTGCGGGTTCACAACGTCAACACGGGCGCCGTGATCGAGGCGGTGGTGCAGACCCCGGGCGGCCGCCTGACCTACGAAGGCCAGGCGCGCATCGACGGCGTGCCGGGCGAGGCCGCCCCGGTGCGCCTGAACTTCCTCGACGCCTGGGGGGCGGTCACCGGCCGCCTGTTCCCGTCCGGACTGCGCCAGGAGCGGGTGGACGGCGTGGCCGCCACGCTGATCGACGCCGCCATGCCGATGGTGTTGCTGCGCGCCGCCGATTTCGGCCTGCGTGGCGACGAATCGCCCGCCGAGCTGGACGCCAACGCCGCGCTGCTGGCGCGCCTGGAGCGCATCCGTCGCGAAGCCGGCGCCCGCATGGGCCTGGGCGATGTGTCCGACAGCGTCATTCCCAAGCCGGTGCTGCTGGCGCCCGGCAGCGATCCGGCCATCCTGTCAGTGTGCTCGCGCTACTTCACCCCGCACGCCTGCCACCGCGCCCACGCCGCCACCGGCGCCGTCGGCGTGGCCGCCGCCTTCCTCATGCCGGGCACGGTGGCGCATGATTGCGGCGGGCCGGCGCCGCGTCCGGGTTACCGCGGCGTGCGCGTCGAGCACCCGTCGGGCGGCATGGATATCGATGTGAAGCTGGACGATGCCAGTGGCGAGGTCCGGGCCGCCGGGCTGGTGCGTACCGCGCGCAAGATCATGAAGGGCCTGCTGTACGTGCCTGGCCGCTATGGCGCGGCGCGGCAGGAGCAGGACGCCCGCTACCGGCTGGCAGCACGCCAGCCGGTGGCGGCGTGAACCGATACTAGACTCAGCGGCCCGCAGAGGCCGTTCACAGAACCCCCTGGAGACACGACATGGCTTTTTCCTCTCGCAGCACCCTGTGCGCGGCTGCCCTTTGCCTGGCCCTGGGCGGCCAGGCCGCCCACGCCGAATTCCCCGAGCACCCCATCACCATGGTGGTGCCCACCGCCGCCGGCGGCGGCAACGACACCCTGGCCCGCGTGATCGGGCAGAAGATGGGCGAATTGCTGGGCCAGACCGTCATCGTGGTCAACAAGCCCGGCGCGCAGGGCGCCATTGCCGCCGACTACGTGGCGCGCCAGCCGGCCGACGGCTACACGCTGATGCTCGGCTACATCGGCACGCATGGCATCAATCCGGCGCTGCAGAAGCTCAACTACGATCCGGTGCGCGACTTCACCGCGATCGGCATGGTGGCCGACTCGCCCACGTTGATGGTGGTGTCCAGCAGCATCGGCGTGCAGGACGTGCCGGGCCTGCTCAAGTACGGCCAGGCCCACCCCGACGGCCTGAGCTACGCCTCGGCCGGCCCGGGGACGGCGCCGGCGGTGGCGGGCGAGCTGTTCAACCGCGCCACTGGCGCGGCCATGCTGGAGATTCCCTACAAGGGTTCCGCGCCCGCCATGACGGACACGCTGGCCGGCGTCACCCAGGTCATGTTTCCCAGCCTGTTCAGCGCCTATCCGCACCTGAAGTCGGGCAAGATCCGCGCGCTGGGCGTGGCCGGCGCGCGCCGCGCCAAGGTGCTGCCCGACATGCCGACGCTGGCCGAGCTTGGCGTGCCGGGCGTGGACGTGGCGCAGTGGTACGCGGTGTTCGCGCCGGCCAACGCCGATCCGCAGGTGGTCGCCAAGTTGAACACCGCGCTCAATGGCGCGCTCAACGATCCGGCCGTGGCCGCCAAGATCGACGACCAGGGCGCCGAGGTGCGCACCAGCACGCCGGCCGAGCTGGCGGCATTCGTGCGCGAGGAAGCCGTCAAGTGGAAGAAGCTGGCATCGACGATTCACGCTGCGCTGTAAAAAGCGCCAAAGGCGTGGCGTCGAAGTGGCGCAGGTTCGGAAACACCAGGCGCAGGTCGTCCTGGCTGGCGCCGAACCAGCCGCCCAGCGCCGCGCCCAGTTGCTCCACCGCCAGCGTCGGCAGCAGCCGGCCGTTGTCGACGAAACCAGGGCCGTCGGCTGCGATCCGCGGAGGCGTGCCGTGGTAGCGGCCGCCATTGACGGCGCCGCCCAGCACGAAGTGATGCGCGCCCCAGCCGTGGTCAGAGCCGTTGCCGTTCGATCCCAGCGTGCGGCCGAATTCCGAGGCGGTGAAAGTGGTGACCTGGCGCGTCACGCCCAGGCCGGCCAGCGCCGCCTGGAAGGCGGCCAGGGACTGGCCCAGTTCCTTGAGCAAGGCGGGGTGGGTGTCGTTCAGGCCGGTGTGATTGTCGTAGCCGTTCTGCGACACGAAGAACACCTGGCGCCGCGCGCCAAGCGTCTGGCGCGCCGCGATGATGCGGGCCACGATCTTCAACTGCTGCGCCAGCGGCGAGTCGAACTCGCCCGGCACCGCCACGCCAGACAAGGCCGCCCGCAGGCGCGTGTCGGCGTCGATCGACTGGGCGGCGATGCGCGACATTTCCCGTTCCATCAGGTGCGCGCGCGGTTGCGTGATCAGTTGGCGCAACAGCGCGGTGCAGGCGCTGGAGCCATACATGTCGCGCGTCAGCAGTTCGATGCGGGTCGAGCCGTTCACGCCGACCCGGTAGCCGGCGACGTGGCGGCCCGCCAGCAGCACGGTGTTGCCGCCTGCGGTGATGCCGGTGAAGCTGCGCTGCGCGTTGATGTCGGCGTACAGGTCCGTCAGGCGTCCGGCCCAGCCGGACGAGGCGCCTTCCGGCGCCAGCGCCTGCCAGTACGACTGCTGGTCGTTGTGCGAGAACAACTTGGGCGGCAGCGGCACGCGCGCGCCGATATAGTCGGCTTTGCTGGTGGGCACCACCAGCGGGCCGACGTTCAGCACCGCCGCCATCTCGCCGCGCTCGAACAGCGGCGCCAACGGCGCCAGGGAAGGGGCCAGGGCGAATTGCGCGCCGCCGGTCGCCGGCGTCTTGCCTTGTAGGGCGGTGGCGCGCAGCGCTTCGCGCGGCAGCGCGATGTCGCCGCGGGCGGCGGCATACGCGCGGTAGGCTGGCGCATCGAACGGCACCAAGGTGTTGAACGGGTCGTTGCCGCCGTACAGGAAGACGCACACCAGCGCCTTGTAGTCTCCCGGCGGCGCGGTCTGCGCCGCCGCCGCGCCCAGCGCCGCCAGGTTCAGCGCCAGCGGCGCCGCCGCGTGGCTCGCGCCCAGGGCGCAGGCGCGCAGCAGGAATTCGCGGCGATCGGCTTTCATTTCTGCACCAGGTATTCAGGGCTGGCGGCCACCAGCGTGATGGCGGCGCGCACGCGGTCGCGCGGCCGCTCGCGCGGCAGGGTGTCGACCGCCTGCGCGATGGCCTGCGCCGTGGCCGCGCTGAAGGCGTCGCCCGCCAGCAGCAGCACGACCCGTGCCACCAGCGCGTCGGCGTCGGCGGCCAGGGCGATCTCGGCGGTGTAGGGGGTCTGCAGGTCTTCCCAGCCGCGATCGACGTAGATGGCCACGAAGTTCAGGTAGCCGGCGATGCTGGTTTCATCGGTGATCTGCAGTTCCGGCGCCACCAGGCCGCGCCGCGCCAGTTCGGTGACCGGCGGCGTATAGCGCGGCCGGAAGAAATTGAACACGCTGGGCGAGCGCATTGGGCTCTGCCCCAGCCGGATGGTGTTATCGGTGGTGTCGGGCATGGCCCAGGCGCCGTTGGTGGAGGTGGCGCCGAACGCGCGCGCCCAGCCGGAAAAGCGCAGGATCGGCTCGCGCACCTTACCCCAGCCGGGCGCCGAAAGATCGGGGTGGCGCGCCTCGTCGTCCAACAGGATGGCGCGCACCACCGCCTTGAGGTTGCCGCGCGCGCCGTGGCCGTCGTCGTCGAATACGGCCGCCACGCGCCCGACATAGGCCGGACTCGGATTGCTGGTGACCAGCCGCTGGATCAGTTGCGTGCCGATGAACGGCCCCACGTTGGGATGCGCGTTGATCACTTCCATCGCGCGCTTGAGCGACAGGTGGCCGTCGGTGCCGGGCGGAATCACCGCGCCCAGGAAGCGCTTTTCGGCCAGCGAATGCAGCGCCGGATTGAGCGCCATCGGCCGGCGGTGGAACTGCACGTCGGTCTCCGGCCCGTCCAGGTCCCAGCCGGTGAAGACCTTGGCCAGGCCCTGCACGTCCGCATTGGCGTAGGTCTCCACGGGGGCGCCGTCCACCAGCCGCGGCGTGCCGTCGCGGTTCAGTTCGACCAGGCCGATGCTGAACAGCTGCATCACCTCGCGCGCATAGTTCTCGTCGGGATGGCGGCCGGTGCGCGGATCTTCCTTGCGATTGCCGCGATAGGTCAGCATGCAGCCCATCGACAGGTTGCGAGTGACGGCGGTGAGCAGGTCCTGATAGGTGCCGAAGGCATGCTCGGCCAACAGGTCCATGAAGCCGGCGGCGCCGAACAGCGGCCAGTTGGCGGTGATCGACGCCACGCCGACCACGAAGATCTCCGACAGCGCGAACGCCACCCGGGTGCGCACCTGATCTTCCGCGCTGATGAACTTGCGCCACAGCGTCGATTCCAGCGGCGCGTTGATGCCGTTGCCCTTGTAGGCCTCGGTGTCCTTGCCTTGTTGCAGCAGCCAGTCGAAATGGCTTTGCGAGGGCGGCAGCGCCAGTTGCGTGTCGAGCCAGGCGGCATAGCCGTCACGCACCACCGCGTCGATCAGCCCGGGAGTCGGGCCGAACGTGGCTTGCGCCAGGAAGCGCGAGGCCTGGCCAGGCGTGGGCGGGCGGGTTTCAGCGGAGGCGGAAGCGGGCGGCGCCGCTTCGGACGGCGACGCGGACATGCAGGCAGCCCCGGGATCGAATGCGAGAGCCTACGGTAGCGAAGCGCCAGGGGCGCTTCAAGACCATCATTCGGACGAGGGACTAATACTTTTGCACGAGGCGCGCGCAAGCGACGCGCCGGCCCGCGCGCGGGCCGGCCAAGCCACGCGGATTACACCGAACGGGTGATGCCGCCGTCGATGCGGATGTTCTGTCCGGTGATGTACGAGGAAGCGTCGGAAGCCAGGAAGGCGATCAGGTCGGCACTTCCTCGGCGGTGCCGTAGCGGCCCATCGGGATGCGCGCGCGCCGGTCTTCCTTTTCCGGCAGGCTGTCGATGAAGCCGGGCAGCACGTTGTTCATGCGCACGTTGTGCGCGGCGTATTCGTCCGCGAACACCTTGGTGAACGCGGCCAGCCCGGCGCGGAACACGCCGGACGTGGGAAACAGCGCCTCCGGCTCGAAGGTGGCGTAGGTCGAGATATTGACGATGGCGCCGGCTTTCTGCTGCTTCATGACCGGCGCCACCAGGCGCGCGATGCGCACCACGTTCAGCAGGTAGAACTCCATGCCCAGGTGCCAGTCGTCGTCGCTGATTTCCAGCAGCGGGCCCTTTGGCCCGTGGCCGGCACTGTTGACCACGGCGTCGACGCGGCCCCACTTCTGCAGGGTCGCGTCCACCAGCCGCGCCAGGTCCTCGGGCGAGCGGTTCGAGCCGGTCACGCCCAGGCCGCCGAGTTCGGCGGCCAGCGCCTCGCCCTTGCCGGACGAGGACAGGATCGTCACGCGGTAGCCGTCCGCCGCCAGTTTGCGCGCCGCCGCCGCGCCCATGCCGCTGCCGCCGGCGGTGATGATCGCCACTTTATCCGTGCTCATGCGTCGTTCCCCAAGAAAATTGGCAAACGGCCATTGTAGGGGCGGCAACGCCGCCCCGCGCGGATCCCGAGAGGCCGGCAGGGGCGATCAGTCGACCAGCTTGATCACGCCCTTCATCAGCGCGAAGTGGCCGGGGAACGAGCAGAAGTAGACGTAGTCCTGGCCGGCGGCCAGCTTGCTGACGTCGAAGGTGACCGAATCGCTTTCGCCGCCGCCGATCACCTTGGTGTGGGCGATGACGCGGGCGTCGTCCTTCTTGACGTAGTTGTTGTCCAGGCCGGCGGCCATGCCGTCGTTGACGGCGCCCTGCATGTCGGCCTGCTTGGTCAGCACCCAGTTGTGGCCCATGACGTTCCGGGCCAGCTTGCCGGGGTGCTTGAGATTCACGGTGAACTGCTTGCAGCTCTTGCTGACCGTGATTTCCTTCTTGTCGAACTGCATCTGGTCATTGCCGGCGATATCGACCGAGCATTCGGCGGCCAGCACCGGGGCCGAAGCCAGGGCCAGGACGGTCGCGGCGCAGAGATTCTTCAACAGCATGTTCATGCCTCCAGGGGAAAAAGGGGGAGTGAAACCGCGCGGCTCCGCTGGACGGAGCCGTGCGGCCGTTGCGGCATTCTCACCCCAGTCTACGCTTTGCGGCGCGCATGCGCCTGCAAGCGGCTTGACGCAGCGCAAGCGGGCGCCAGTGAATTGCGCCGCCAGGGGCCCCGGCTCTGCCTTCGATGGCGTCGTTTCAGCGGGCCGGTTCCGCGGCGCTGACCCGCCAGATCGCGTTGCCGACATCATCGGCCACCAGCAACGCGCCATGCCGGTCCAGCGCCACGCCCACCGGCCGGCCGCGCGCCTGGCCAGCCTCGTCGAGGAACCCGGTCAGCACGTCGCGCGCCTGGCCGTCGGCGCGCCGGCCGGTGAAGGGCACGAAGATGACCTTGTAGCCGCTGCGCGGGTCGCGGTTCCAGGAGCCGTGCTGGCCGACGAACATGCCATGGGTATACGGCGCCGGCAATGTGGCGCCGCCCGACCAGGCCAGCCCCAGCGAGGCGGTGTGCGGCCCGAGGGCGTAATCGGGCACGATCGCCCGCGCCACCAGGTCCGGGCGCGGCGGCTTGACGCGGGTATCGACGTGCTGGCCGAAATAGCTGTAGGGCCAGCCGTAGAAGCCGCCATCGCGCACCGAAGTCATGTAGTCGGGCACCAGGTCGCTGCCCAGTTCGTCGCGTTCGTTCACCGCGGTCCAGAGCGTCGTGCCGTCCGGCCCCCACGCCATGCCCACCGGATTGCGCAAGCCCGTGGCATAGAGACGCTTGGCGCCGCTGGCGACATCAATCTCCCAGATGGCGGCACGGCCTTCTTCTTCGGCCATGCCGTTCTCGCCGACGTTGCTGTTCGAGCCCACCGTGGCATACAGCTTGGCGCCATCCGCGCTGGCGATGAGGTTCTTGGTCCAATGATGGTTGCGGCCCGCCGGCAGGTCGGTCACCTTGACGCCTGGCGCGCTGATGCGGGTCTGGCCGGCCTGGTAGGGAAAGCGCAGCACCGCGTCGGCGTTGGCCACGTACAGTTGGTCGCCGATCAGGGCCATGCCGAAGGGAGAGTGCAGGCCCTCGAGGAACACGCTGCGCGTCTGCGCCGCGCCATCCGGCGTCAGGCCGCGCAGCAGGGTGATGCGGTTGGCGCTGGGCGTGCGCGCGCCGGCGCGCTTCATGACGATGCCGGCGGCCCAGTCCTTGAAGCCGCCCGAGGCTTCGGGCGGCTTGGGCGGGGCGTTGGTCTCGGCCACCAGCACGTCGCCGTTGGGCAGTACATACAGCCAGCGGGGATGATCCAGGCCGCGGGCATAGGCGCTCACCGCCAGGCCGCTGGCCGGGGTGGGCAGGCCGGTGTCGCTCCAGCCCACCGCCCGGGCCGTGTTGACCGTGGGGATCAGGGTGGTGTTGGGGGCGGGCAACTCGGGGCGTGGCCCCATGCCGGCTTCCACCGGCAGGCGCGCGACTTCGCCGCAGGCGGCCACCAGGCCGGTGGCCGCGGCCAGCGCCACCAACAGATATCGAATGCGCATGGCGCGGCTCCAGTCGCGAGGGATGGACAAGCCTTCATCATACGACGCGGCTGCGCCCCTGTTGACGCCACCGCCTAGCGCATGTCGAAGGCCTCCTGGTGCCAATGGACACCGCCACGGCCCAGGCGCCGCAGGCCCTGGCGCAGCGCCGCCGCCAGGCCCGCCGGGCCGCAGAACCAGACGTCGGCGACCCTGCCGGCGGCCACCTCACCCTGAGCCAGGGCAGCCGCGTCCAGCCGCTGTCCCTGCGCCGCGCTGTGCACTTGCAGCGTCACGTTGCCGAGCCGTTCGCAGCGTTGCCGCAGCACCTCGACGAACGGGTCGCTGCCGGCATCGCGCACGCAATAGTGCAACCACACGGGCGGGTATTCGCCGGGCGCGTCGCGGGCGGCTTCCAGCCAGGCCAGGAACGGCGTGACGCCGATGCCGCCGGCGACCCACACCTGCGGTCCCGCGGCGGGGTCGACGGGACGTTCGAAGCGGCCATAGGGCCCCTCCACCGTGACCGGCGCGCCCTCGCGCAGCGTGGCGGCCAGGCGCCGGGTGTAGTCGCCCAGCGCCTTGATCTGGAACGTGACGTCGTGGCGTCCGGGGTGCGGTGCGCTGGCGATGGTGAACGGGTGCGCGCCTTCGCGCCGGTCGAAGGTGACGAAGGCGAACTGCCCGGCCGCATGGCCCGGCCAGCGCGGGCCGAGTTCACAGGTGACTTCAAGGATGTCGCCAGGCCGCTGGACCAGCCCCTTCACCCGGCCGGCAACGCGCCGGCCACGGCCGATGCGGCCAGCCAGCGCCAGCAGCGCGGCCCCGGCGCCACCCGCCATCAACGGCAGCAGCAGCACGCCGGTCGGCCCGGTCCAGTAGTAGGCCGGCGCCAACGCCAGGGTATGGAACACCAGCGCCAGATAGGCCAGCGGCATGGCGCGGTGGACGATGCGCCAGGCATGGTACGGAAAGCGGCGCCACAGGGTGATGACCAGCATCGCCAGCAAGGCGTAGAGCGTCCATTCGCCCAGATCCTTGGCCAGGCCGCGCGAATCGGCCAGCATGGCCAGCACCGCATCGCGCGCGGGCCGGCCTTCGGTGCCGACCAGCGCCTTCAATGGGGTGCTGGCCAGCTTGATCAGCCAGTGCGCCCCGCCGGCGCCGACGGCCAGGATGCCGGCCCATTTGTGCAGCCGGTAGATCTTGTCCATGCCGCCCAGCGGGCCCTCCAGCCAGGCCGGACGCAACGCCAGCAGCATGATCAGCGACATCAGGCCGATCGACCACACGCCCGTCAGGTACAGCGCCTGCTGGCGCAATACCCAGGGCCAGGCGGCGCTTGCCGCCGGTTGCAGAAGGAGGGCATCGACTGCCCAGGCGCCGGTCAGCGCCAGCAGGAAGAGGCCCAGGACGGAACGGGTTTTCATGGCGTCGGCCTCAATCCTTGATGCGGCTGCGCAGCACCGCGCCGGTCTGCGCGTCCACGCGCAGCTTCACGCGTTGGCCTTGCGCGTTCTCGGCCTTGACGTCATAGGCGCGCTGATGCTCCAGTTCGATCTCGGTGATGTTGCGGTAGCCCGCGGCGGTCAGCGTGTCGTAGATCTGGCGCACGGTCAGAAGCTGCGCGGCCTGCGCCGGCGCGGTTGCCGCGGGTGCCGGTTGCTGCGCGGTCTGCGCCAGCGCGGCGCTACCGGTGACGGCGGCGGCGCCGAGGGCCAGGGCGGACAGGGTTTTGCGGATCGGGTTCATGCGGTTTTCTCCTGAAGGTTGAAGTACGGCCGCGAATCGGCCATGACGTCATTATTCGAGGGGGCGCATGAACCCGTTGTGAAGAAGGCGTTCACCCCCGGTTCATGTTTGACGCGCTATAAATGAGGCGCTTCTCCACCCCTGTTTTTCCCTCGCGCGTCGGGTTACCCTGACGTGACCGTCCGACGCAATGCCCATGACCGCACGTTCTCGTATCGCAATCTGGCTGACCGGCCTGGCACTGGCGCTGGGGCTGGCCGTGGGGCCGGGCGCCGGGCGCGCCGACGAGCGCGATCACGACCAGGCCCGCCAGGCCCTGCAGGCGGGCAAGGTGTTGCCGTTGCGGTCGGTGCTGGACATCGTTGAACGGGATTTCCCCGGCCAGGTGGTCAAGGTGGAATTCGAGGAGGATGATGGCTTGTTCCTGTACGAAATCCGCCTGTTGCAGCCCGGCGGCGGCCTGGTCAAGCTCAAGATCGATGCGCGCGACGGTACTTTGCTGGGCATGAAGGGGCGCGACATCCAATTCCGGAACCGACACTGATGCGCATACTTGTCGTCGAAGACGAGCCGACCCTGGCGTCGCAACTGGCCGAGGCCCTGCGCCACGCCGGCTACACCGTCGATACCGCGGCGGACGGCGGCACCGCCCACTACATGGGCGAGATCGAGACCTACGAAGTGGTGGTGCTGGACCTGGGCCTGCCGGTGATGGACGGCCTGACGGTGCTCAAGCAGTGGCGCGCGGCCGGGCGCGGCATGCCGGTGCTGATCCTGACGGCGCGCGCCAACTGGCACGAGAAGGTTGCCGGCATCGACGCCGGCGCCGACGACTACCTCACCAAGCCCTTCCACATGGAAGAACTGCTGGCGCGCGTGCGGGCGCTGCTGCGTCGAAACAGCAGCCATGCCAGCGCGCAATGGCGCTGCGGCCCGCTGATGCTCGACACGCGGCAGGCCCGGGCCACCGTCGACGGCGTGCCGCTGAACCTCACCAGCCACGAGTTCAAGGTGCTGGCCGTGCTGATGCAGCATGCCGGCGAAGTCGTGTCACGCAGCGAACTGATCGAACACATCTATGCCCAGGACCACGATCGCGATTCCAACACCATCGATGTGTTCATCGGCCGCCTGCGCAAGAAGCTGCCGGCCGACACCATCGAGACCGTGCGCGGGCTCGGCTACCGGCTTGCCTGTCCCGCATGACCTCGCCACGCGCACCGGGATCGCTGCGCTGGCGCATGCTGGCCGGCACCCTCGCCTGGATCGCGGCAATCATCGTGCTGGCCGGGTGGGGGCTGGGCAGCCTGTTCCGCCAGCACATCACCGAACAGTTGCGGGCCGAGCTGGCGCTGCACATGAACCAGTTGACGGCCGCGGTCAGCGTGGCGCCGGACGGCCGCCCCGCGGTGGCCTCGCCGCTGAGCGACCCGCGCCTCGAACAGCCGCTGTCGGGCCTGTATTGGCAGATCGACCGCCTCGATGACAACGGCCGCGTGGCGGCCACGGGCGTGGCGCGCTCGCGCTCGCTGTGGGACCAGGTGCTGGCGCTGCCCGCGGCCGACAGCGCCGATGGCCTGTATGACATCACCGGCCCCGAGAACCACCGCCTGACCGCGGTGACGCGCCTGCTCAAGCCCGAGGACAGCAATGCCGGGACGTTGCGCCTGGTGGTGGCCGCCGATCGCGCGGTGCTGGCCGAACCGATCGAACGCTTCGACCACATGCTGCTGCTGTCGCTGGGCGCGCTGGCGGCCGGCCTGGTGGTGGCGGCGGTGGTGCAGGTGGTGGTGGGGCTGCGGCCACTGGGGCGGCTGCGGCGTCAACTGGCCGCGCAGCAGGGCCGCAACAGCGTGCGCATCGAGGGCCGCTTTCCCAGCGAGATCCAGCCGCTGGTCGACGATTTCAACCGGGTACTGGCGGTCAACGCCGACATCGTGCAACGCGCGCGGACCCAGGCCGGCAATTTGGCGCACGCGGTCAAGACGCCGCTGACCATCATGGGCAACGCGGCGATGCGCGAAGACGGCGCCTTCGCCCGCCTGGTGCGCGAGCAGGTGGCGATGGCGCAGCGCCAGATCGATTACCACCTGGCGCGCGCGCGGGCCGCGGCCGCCTCCGGCACCGAGGGCGGCCGCACGCCGCTGCGGGCGCCGGTGCAGGCGCTGTTGCGCGTCATGCAGCGCCTGTATGCGGCGCGCGGGCTGGAACTGGAAATGGGCGAATTCCCTGCCACGCTTGCGTTTCGTGGCGAGGAACAGGACTTGCAGGAGATGGTCGGCAACCTGCTGGACAACGCCTGCAAGTGGGCCGTACGGCGCGTGCGCATCGACGCCCAGGCCGCCGCGCCCGACCAGTTGCGGATCATGATCGACGATGACGGCCCCGGCATCGCCGAGGACGAGCGCGAACGCATCTTCGAGCGCGGCGTGCGCATGGATGAGCAGCGGCCCGGCTCCGGCCTGGGCCTGGACATCGTGCGCGACCTGGCTGGCACCTACGGCGGCCAGGTGTGCGCCGAGCGTTCGCCGCTGGGAGGCCTGCGCGTCACGCTGAGCCTGCCGGCGCTGCCGGCCGGCGCCTGACCGCGCCTGGCCGGGGCGGGCTATCGCACCAGGGTCACTGGCACGTCGGCCAGTTGCACCACCTGGTTGGCGACCGAGCCGATCAGCATGCCGGCCAGCGCGCCGTGGCCGCGCGTGCCCATGATGATGCGGTCGCAGCGGTGTTCCCGCGCATAGGCCTGGATTTCCAGCGCCGGCTTGCCGAATTCGACATGGCTGGTGTAGTCGGTGCCGGTCACGTCGAGCAGCTTGCGCGCTTCGTGGGCGGCTTCCTGGCCTTCGCGCACGTAGTATTCGTCAATCATGTCCTGCGTGACCAGGCGCGAGAGGCCGGCGCGGCCTTGCGGCGGCGTCTGGACATTGAGCAGGTGGATGCGCGCCGCGGGCGCGCCCTGGGCCAGTTGGCGCGCGTGCAGCACGGCGCGGTTGGCGTTGTCGGAACCGTCGACCGGGACGAGAAGGTTCAGCATGGCGGCTCCTTTTTACTTGGCCAGGGTGACGGGCAGATCGGTCAGGTGCAGGACTTTGGTGGCCACCGACCCCATGAACAGCGAGGCCATCGAACCCAGGCCGCGCGTGCCCATGTAGATTTCGTCGGCGTCGATCTCGTCGGCAACGCGCGCGATGGTCTCGGCCGCCGCGCCGATTTCGATGCGCGGCGTGAACGGCACGCCGGCCGCCACCAGCAGCGCGCTGGCCTCGCTCAGCGCGGCTTCGCCTTCCTCCTGGTGGTAGGCGTCGATATCGGCCTGCGACAGGCCGCGGCCGATCTTGCCGGCCAGCAGGGGGATCTGCACGGTCAGCAGCGCCACGTGTGCGACCGGGTCATAGCTGCGCGCTTCGAGCATGGCGCGCACGGCGTGGACGGCATGTTGCGAGCCATCCACCGGAATCAGAATGCGTTTCATCGACGTCTCCTTGTTGTCCGCGAGCCCGCGGCGGCCACTTCAGGGGGGGCGCCGCGGCAACTCCACTTTACGCAATTATTCCGCCGGGCGGGGGCCGGCGGGATGCGCGCAATCAAAGGAAGCGGGATCGGCCCCTCAACGCCAACGGGCGGGCACGCGGGCGGCCACGGCCGGCAGGCCCAGCAGCAGGGCAGCCATGCGGCCGAGCGTGGCGGCGTCGCCGGTGGTCAGCAGTTCCACCGCGCCAGCGCCCTCGGCCGTCAGTTGGCCGCGTTCCTGCAATTGGTGGCGCAGGCGGCGCGCCACCGGGCCGCCGGTTTCCAGCAGGGGCACGGCCGGACCCGCGGCGGCCTGGATCGCGTCATGCAGGAAGGGGAAATGGGTGCAGCCCAGCACCAGCGCATCCGCGCCCTGGGCCAGCAGTTCGCGCACGGGCCCCTGGGCCACGTGGGCGGCGGCCGCGCCGTGGATGTCGCCGCGCTCGACCTGCAGCACCCATTCGGGACAGGGGCGGAAAAGGATGCGGATCTCGGGCGCTTCGCGCCGCACCAGGGCGGCGAATTTGGCGCTGGCGAGCGTGCCGGTGGTCGCGAACACGCCCACCACGCCGCTGCGCGTCAGGTGCGCGGCCGGCTTGATGGCCGGTTCCACGCCGATGATGGCCAGCCCGGGATGGCGGGCGCGCAGCGCGGCGATGGCGGCGGCCGTGGCGGTATTGCAGGCGACCACCATGGCCTTGGCCTGGCGCGACACCAGGTAGTCGGCGATCGCCAGCGCGCGCAGCCGCACGTATTCCGGCGTCTTCTCGCCATAGGGCACGTGGGCGGAATCGGCCACATACAGCAGGTGTTCGCGCGGCAAGGCCTGGCGGATGGCGCGCAGCACGCTCAATCCGCCGACGCCGGAGTCATACACGCCTATGGGAGCGGGGACCAGCATGGGATGCGGCAAGGACAGGGAAAGGCGCCCAGTGTAGCGCCGCCGCGCCAGGGTGGACTCAGCCGCGCGCGCGCGGCCCCTTGAGCGCCGGCGCGTCCGCGGCCGCCGCGCGATGTGCCCGGACTTCCTCGATCAGGCGGCGGATCGCGCCGCTGAGCGGCGCATCGCGCCAGATCAGGGTCAGCGGCGCGCGCATGGCCACCGGGCCGGTGACGTTGACGTACACCACTCCTTCGATATTGACCCGTCGCAGCGAGGCCGGCACCAGCGACACCCCCAGGCCGGCCGCCACCAGGCTCAGGGTGGACAGCATGCGTGGCGCCTCCTGCGCCACCCGCGGGCTGAAGCCGGCGGCGCGGCAGGCCGAGATGATGGCGTCGTACAGCCCCGGGCCGCTGTGGCGGCGATACAGGATCAGCGATTGTTCGGCCAGTTCAGCCAGCGCGATGCGCTTGCGCGGGCGTCCCTTGACCATGGGATGGTCGGCCGGAAAGGCCGCCAGCATGCTTTCTTCGAGTACCGTCTCCACCGCCACGCCGCGGTCGACGCCATGGGCCCCGCGAACGAAGGCCACGTCGACACGGCCATCGCGCACGGCTTCCATCAGTTCGCCGGTGCTGCTTTCCTCCAGCACCAGCCGCACCTGCGGCGCGCTTTCGCGAAAGCGCCGGATCACCGAGGGCACGAAAGGGTGGAACGCGGCCGAGCCGGTGAAGCCGACGGTCAGCCGGCCCGCCTCGCCCAGCGACACGCGCCGCACGCCTTCCACCGCCTGGTCGACCAGCGCCAGGATGCTGCGGGCATCGGCCAGCAGAGCATGGCCGCTTTCGGTCAGTTCCATGCCCCTTGGCAGGCGGCGGAACAGCGTGACGCCCAGCTCCTGTTCCAGCACGCGGATCTGCTGGCTCAGGGGCGGCTGGCGGATGCCCAGGCGAGCGGCGGCCTTGGTCAGGTGGGACTCCTCGGCCACCGCGAGGAAATAACGCAACAGCCGCAGGTCGATGGATGACATATGCAATCGATATGAGTGTTTAAGCTGTCATATATTAGACATTATCCGGTCGCGGGAGTAGGCTGCGAGCTGTCCCTACACTCCCGGCGCCGGCACGCCGGCGCCTTCAGACCGGCCGCGGCCGCACCACCATGAACGCAGCAGCACCTGATTCCCCCGACGCCGCAACCCGGCCGCCGCCCACGTGCGGGCAACTGTTCCACGGATTCCTCATGCTTGGCCTGACCGCCTTTGGCGGCGCGCTGCCCCTGGCGCGCCGCATGGTGGTGGAAAAGCACCGCTGGCTGTCCGGCGCCGAATTCACCGACCTGCTGGGCTTGTGCCAGTTCCTGCCGGGCGGCAACATCATCAACCTGTCGGTGGCCCTGGGCATGAAGTTCCGCGGTCCGCGCGGCGCCTTCGCGGCGCTGATGGGCCTGATCCTGGCGCCCTCGGCCATCGTGGTGCTGCTGGGCATGGTCTACGACCGCTTCCAGAACGATTCCCATATCCAGCACTTGTTCGCCGGCCTGGCCGCCGCCGCCGCCGGCCTGCTGATTTCGATGGCGGTCAAGGTCGGCGTGCCGCTGCTCAAGCGCCGCGACTGGCTGGCTGGCCTGGTGGCCACCGCCTGTTTCATCGCCATCGCGGTGCTGCGCATGCCGCTGTTGCCGACCATGGCGGTGCTGACGCCCCTGAGCATCCTGCTGGTCTGGAGGCAACGTCGATGATGCAGACCCTGATCGCCCTGGCGATCATCTTCTCTCAGTTGTCGGTGCTGGCGTTCGGCGGCGGCAACACCATCCTGCCCGAAATGCAGCGCCAGGTCGTGGACGTACACGGCTGGATGACGGCTGCCGACTTTTCCGCCCTGTTCGCCCTGGGGCAGGCGGCGCCGGGCCCCAACCTGATGGTGGTCACGCTGGTCGGCTGGCACGTGGCCGGCTGGGCCGGCATGCTGGTCACCACGCTGGCCAAGTTCGGGCCGTCGTCCCTCATCACCATCATCGCGCTGGGCCTGTGGGAACGCTTCAAGGACCGCCCCTGGCGCGGCGTGATCCAGGCCGGCATCTTCCCGATGACGGTGGGCCTGGTGGCCGCCAGCGCCGCGCTGATCACCGAGGCGTCGGCCCACACCTGGCTGCTGGCGGCGATCACGGCGGTGGTGGCGCTGCTGGGCAGCGCCACCCGCATCCATCCGCTGTGGCTGCTGTTTGGCGGGGCGCTGGTGGGATTGCTCGCGATCGGTTAGCTTGAAGGCTGCTGCCACGCTGGGAGTCCGCCATGACACTGCCGGTCAAGGATCCGGAGATCGAACCGCCGCCCGTCGAGGTCGCCGCGCTGCCGTTCTACCATGCGCACCGGCGGCTGGTGCTGTGCGGTGCGCTGTTCGTGGGCCTGGCCGGGGCGCTGTGGCGGGCCGGGCTGGGGCCCAGCCGCGCCGGCCTGCTGGCTTTCGACGTGGCGGCGCTGGTATTCCTGCTGCTGACCGGGGCCGCCTTCGGCAAGGCCACACCGGCCATGATGCGGGTTCGCGCGCAGCAGGTCGACGTCGGGCGCATGGCCGTGCTGTGGAGCAGCGTGGCGTTGTCGTGCCTGGTGATGGTGGCGCTGTGGACCGAAATGCGCGCCGCCGGCGGTGCCGAAGGCGTGGCCGACCTGGTGGCCGCCGCGGTCAGCATCGTGCTGTCGTGGCTCTACCTGAACATGATCTTCGCGCTGCATTACGCCCACGGCTATTACAGCCATCGCAACGCCATGCACAAGGGCCTGGATTTTCCCGGCAAGGAAGCCCCCGACTACTGGGACTTCGCCTATTTCGCCCTGGTGCTGGGCATGACCTTCCAGGTATCGGACGTGCAGATCGTCAGCCGCCGGATGCGGCGCACGGCGCTGGTGCACAGCGTGATCGCGTTCTTCTTCAACGTCTTCATCATCGCCATCAGCGTCAACGTCGTGGCGGGGCGGGTATGAAAGGGCCCGGCCCAGGGGCCGGGCCTGTCATGGCCTGAACGACAGGCGGCGCGCGCTCAGGCCGCGGCCAGCCGCCACAACGACGTGACTTCCTTCGAGCGCGCCGCGTGCAGCGGGTCGGCGGGGTCACTGGCGCGGCCATGCGTGGGGCGCGTATCGAGGCGTTCCACCACGCGCAGTCCGGCCTGCTCGATCATTTCCAGCAATTGCTCGCGGGTGCGCAGGCCCAGGTGCTCGGCCAGGTCCGACAGGATCAACCAGCCTTCGCCGTTGGGTGTCAGGTGCGCTGTCAGGCCGTTCAGGAAACCGCGCAGCATGCGGCTGTCGGGGTCGTACACGGCGTGCTCGATGGGTGAACTGGGGCGCGCCGGCAGCCATGGCGGATTGCAGACGGCCAGCGACACCCGCCCTTCGGGGAACAGGTCGGCCTGCAGCACCTCGACCTGCCTGGCCAGGCCCAGCCGTTCCAGGTTGTCGCGGGCGCAGGCCAGCGCCCGCGGGTCCATATCGGTGGCGATGACGCGCTTGCCGCCGCGGCGCGCCAGCACCGCCGCCAGCACGCCGGTGCCGGTGCCGATATCGAAGGCCACGCTGCCGCGCGGCATCGGGGTGCGCGCCACCAGATCGATGTACTCGCCGCGCACCGGCGAAAACACGCCGTAGTGCGGGTGGATCCGGTTGTCCAGCGCGGGAATCTCCACGCCTTTCTTGCGCCATTCGAAGGCGCCGATCAGGCCCAGCAGTTCGCGCAACGAAGCCACATAAGGCTCGTTGGCCGGGCCGTGGGCTTCCTCGCAGGCCTGGCGCGCATCCGGCGCCCGGCGCAGCGCAATGCCGTGGCCGGCGTCGAACGGAATCAGCAGCATGCCGAGGATGCGGGCACGCTGCGACTGGATCTGGCGACGCTGATTGAAGGCCTCCAGCATGCTCTCGACCGGCTTGCGCGGGCGCTTGTCGACCCGGCGCGTGATGGCCTGCAGCAACTGGCGCGCGTTCTGGAAGTCGCCGCGCCACAGCAGGCCCACGCCTTCGCAGGCCAGGCGATAGGCCGCGTCCGCCGTGGTGCGGTCGTCGGCCAGCACCACCCGCTTGGGTGGCGTGGCGCCGGACTCCGAGCGCCAGCGGGCGGTGTGATGGGTCTGGTCCGGGGCCTCGCCCTCTGTCCAATGCAGTTCAGGCTGGGTCAACGGAGCGCTCCGGGCAAGGACGGCGTGTGGGGCGGGAGGGGCATGAGGCGGGGGGAATCCAGGGGAAGAAAAAAGAAAGGGCGCGGGCTGCCAATGTAGCAGCTTCGCGCCCGGGGGGCGGCGGACGGCGCGCGGCGCCGCCCGTCGGGTTCATATCAGTGGAACAGCACCACCGCCTTCTGCAGCGTGATCCAGATGCCCCAGGCCAGCGGGATGCCGACGCAGGCCCAGGCGAACAGCACCAGCGCGAACGGCGTGCGGAAGGTCGAGGCGCCCACGCCGTGGGTCTCGGCGGCCGCCGCGCGTTCATGGGCCAGGGCCTTCTCGCGCGCCAGTTCCGCGTCGCTCATGAAGTACTTGGGATTCACCGGGCGGATCGCCAGGTTGCAGAGGAATCCCAGCACCAGCATGCCCGCCAGGATGTACATGGTGATGTCGTAGACCTGCGCCCGCGGCACGCCCATGGACAACTGGTACTCGCGGATGTAATTGACCAGCACCGGGCCGAAGATACCGGCCGCCGACCACGCCGTCAGCAGGCGGCCGTGGATGGCGCCCACCATCTGCGTACCGAACAGGTCCGCCAGGTAGGCCGGCACCGTGGCGAAGCCGCCGCCGTACATCGAAAGGATGACGCAGAATGCGGCCACGAACAGCGCCAGCGCGCCCATGTGGGCCGTCCAGGGAATCGCCGCGTACAGCACGAAGCCGAGCACGAAGAAAACCAGGTAGGTCATCTTGCGGCCAAGTTTGTCCGACAGGCTGGCCCAGAAGAAGCGGCCGCCGATGTTGAACAGGCTGAGCAGGCCGGTGAAGCCCGCGGCGATGGCGGCGATCGAGGCCAACTGGGCCTTGTCGAGCTGGCCGTAGCCCAGTTCCGGCTTGTTGATCAGGCCCCCGCCAAACACTTCCTGCAGCAGCGGCGAGGCCATGCCCAGGATGCCGATGCCGGCGGTCACGTTAAGGCACAGCACCAGCCATACCAGCCAGAACTGCGGCACGCCCCAGACCCGCTTCACGTGCACGTGGCCCTTGGTGATCATGGCGTTGTTGGCGTGCTTGGCGGGGGCGGTCCAGCCTTCCGGCTTCCAGCCGGTGGGCGGCACGCGGTAGCCCAGCGCGCCCGACATCATGAAGATGAAGTACACCAGCGCCATGGTCAGGAAGGTCTGCCACACGCCAGGCGAGGTGGGCGTGGCGAAATGGCGCATCAGCAGGTCGGCCAGCGGCGCGCCGATCATGGCGCCGCCGCCGAAACCCATGATGGCCATGCCGGTCGCCATGCCGCGGCGGTCCGGGAACCACTTGATCAGCGTGCTGACCGGCGAGATGTAGCCCAGCCCCAGCCCGATGCCGCCGATCACGCCCGAGCCCAGCCACAGCATCCACATCTGGTGCAGATAGACGCCGAAGGCCGAGATCACCAGACCGCCGCACCAGCACAATGCCGACACCACGCCGGCCTTGCGCGGGCCGGCGCGTTCCAGCCAGCCGCCCCACAGCGCCGCCGAGCAGCCCAGCAGCACGAAGAACAGCGTGTACATCCACCCCATGGTGGAGATCTTCCAGTCGCAACTGGTGGTGAACAGCTCGGCCATCAGGCTCATGTCGGGCGGGCAGGCCAGCGGCTGGGCGCCGCCTACCGCCTTGGACAGCGGCAGCCAGAACACCGAAAACCCGTAGGCCATGCCGATGCACAGGTGGATGGCCAGGGCGGCCGGGGGTACCAGCCAGCGGGAAAATCCCGGCCCGGCGATGGTGCGTTCCTTGTCCAGGAAACCCGGCTTGGCGCCGGGCAGGTCTAGCGTTGCAGTGCTTTCCATGAGGTCTCCTCGGGGTGCGGCTTTATAGCGTGCGTTGGCTGGAAAGATCCAGTCCCGCCGTCTCTTGTTGAACCCTTTGCTGCGGTAAAGCTTGCCGCCCGGGGCGCACCGTTGCCGGTGCGCGGGGGGCGGGCGCGTCAGCCGGTCAAGGCACGCGCGCCCGCGGCGTCAGGCGGTCGCGGTTTTGCGTGACGGCCTCCAGCACCAGCGGATGCAATTGTTGTTCGCCGGCGTCGCCATCGGGGTGGCGCGCCAGGAAGTCCAGCAGCTCGTTGCGCATGCGGGGCTCCCAGAATTTATGGATATGGTTGGCCACGCCCTCCACCGCTTCCGGCCGCAGCGGCATGGCTTCGAAGAATTGGCCGATGCGGTTGGCCATGCGGATCAGATTGCCGATTTCCATGCGTGTGTCGCGTCCGGTCTAGGAAGTGATGCGTTCGGGGTGGGAATACAGGGTGGCGTCGTCGTTGCGCAGAAAGCCCAGGAGCGCGATGCCGGCGCTGTCGGCAAGGCGCACGGCCAGCGCGGTGGGGGCCGACACCGCTGCCAGGATGCCGACGCCGGTGGCGGCGGTCTTTTGCACCATCTCGAAGCTGGCGCGGCTGGACACCAGCACCACGCCATGCGCGGCGGGTCGGGCCTGGCGCGCCAGCGCGCCGATCAGCTTGTCGAGCGCGTTGTGGCGGCCCACGTCCTCGCGCACCAGCGCCACGGCGCCGCTGGCGTCGGCCCAGCCGGCGGCGTGGGTGGCGCCGGTCAGGTCATGCAGCGCCTGGCGTGCGCGCATGTCGCGCATCGCCCGCAGCACCGCGCCCACCGGCAGCGGCGCGCCGGCCGGCACCGGCGCCACCGGCCGCAGCACCTCGGGCAGCGTCTCGACGCCGCACAGCCCGCAGCCGGTGCGCCCGGCCATGGCGCGGCGGCGCGATTTCAGGCGCGCTTCGCAGGCGCTGGATATTTCGATCTGCACCACGATGCCGTCGCACTGCGGCAGCACGTCGATGCCGCGCAAGTCGGCCACGCCGTCGATGATGCCTTCCGACAGCGAAAAGCCGACGGCGAAGTCCTCCAGGTCGGTCGGCGTGGCCAGCATGGTGGCATGGCTGATGCCGTTGAACTCCAGCGCCACCGGAGTTTCCTCGGCCAGGCGGTCGGGCTCGGCGCCGGGCATGAGGGCGCCGGCCCGCACGCGGGTCACCTCGGCCGCCGCGTACTCGCGGCGGTCGGCGGGGGAGGAGGGGCTGTGGTCCATGGCGGCTCCGGCCGGCTGTCGGGGGTTATTTCCCCGACATCGCGGCTTCGCTTTCGCGCGAGCGTTCACGCAACAGCTTCTGCTGGATGTCCGCGAAGCGCGACCATTGCCGCTGCCATTCCGACGGCTGGGACACGCGCGTGACCTGCACCGCCGTGACCTTGTACTCGGGGCAGTTGGTGGCCCAGTCGGAACTGTCGGTGGTGACGACGTTGGCGCCGGACTCGGGGAAGTGGAAGGTGGTGTATACCACGCCCGGCTGCACCCGGTCGGTCAGGGTCGCGCGCAGCACCGTCTCGCCCGAGCGGCTCTGGATGCCGACCCAGTCGCCTTCCTTCACGCCGCGGTCCTCGGCGTCCTGCGGATGGATCTCCAGCACGTCCTCGCTGTGCCACATGACGTTGGGCGTGCGGCGGGTCTGCGCGCCCACGTTGTATTGCGACAGGATGCGGCCGGTGGTCAAGAGCAATGGGAAGCGGCGCGTGCTGCGCTCATCCGTTGGCACGTACTTGGTGATCATGAACTTGCCCTTGCCGCGCACGAAGGCGTCGATGTGCATGATCGGCGTGCCTTCGGGCGCGTCATCGTTGCACGGCCATTGCAGGCTGCCCAGCTTGTCCAGTTTTTCGTAGCTGACGCCGCTGAAGGTCGGCGTCAGGCGCGCGATCTCTTCCATGATCTCGCGCGGGTGGCGGTAGTTCATGGGGTAGCCCAGCGCGTTCGACAGCGCCACGGTCACTTCCCAGTCGGCCTTGCCGTTCTTCGGCTCCATCACCTTGCGCACGCGCGAGATGCGGCGCTCGGCGTTGGTGAAAGTGCCGTCCTTCTCCAGGAACGACGACCCCGGCAGGAACACGTGCGCGTACTTGGCGGTCTCGTTCAGGAACAGGTCCTGCACCACGATGCATTCCATCGCCGCCAGCGACGCCGCCACGTGCTGTGTGTTGGGATCGGACTGCACGATGTCCTCGCCCTGGCAATACAGGCCCTTGAAGGTGCCGCCCAGCGCGGCCTCGAACATATTGGGAATGCGCAGGCCGGGCTCGGGTTGCAGCGTCACGCCCCAGTCCTGCTCGAACTGCGCCCGCGCCACGTTGTCGGAAATATGGCGGTAGCCCGGCAGCTCGTGCGGGAACGAGCCCATGTCGCACGAGCCCTGCACGTTGTTCTGGCCGCGCAGCGGGTTCACGCCCACGCCTTCGCGGCCGACGTTGCCGGTGGCCATGGCCAGGTTGGCGATGGCCATGACGGTGGTGGAACCCTGGCTGTGCTCGGTCACGCCCAGGCCGTAGTAGATCGAGCCGTTGCCGCCGGTGGCGAACAGGCGCGCCGCGCCGCGCACGGCCTGCGCCGGCACGCCGGTGATCTCGGCCATGGCTTCGGGCGAATTCTCGGGCAGCGACACGAAATCGCGCCATTCCTGGAACGCCTTGGCTTCGCAGCGCTCGGCCACGTAGGCCTCGTCGATCAGCCCTTCGGTGGCGATCACGTGCGCCATGGACGACAGCAGCGCGGTGTTGGTGCCGGGCCGCACCTGCAGGTGGAAGTCGGCCTTGATGTGCGGCGAGCTCACCAGCTCGATGCGGCGCGGGTCGATCACGATCAGGCGCGCGCCCTGGCGCAGGCGACGCTTCAGGCGCGAGGCGAACACCGGGTGGCCGCTGGACGGGTTGGCGCCCATGACGATGACCACGTCGGTGTGCATCACCGAGTCGAAGGTCTGGGTGCCGGCGGATTCGCCCAGCGTCTGTTTCAGGCCATAGCCCGTGGGCGAATGGCAGACGCGGGCGCAGGTGTCGACGTTGTTGGTGCCGAACGCGGCGCGCACCAGCTTCTGCACCAGCCAGGTTTCCTCGTTGGTGCAGCGCGAAGAGGTGATGCCGCCGACCGCGTCGCGGCCATATTGGCCCTGGATGCGGCGGAATTCGGAAGCCGCGTACTCGATCGCCTCTTCCCAGGACACTTCGCGCCACGAATCGGTGATGTGTTTGCGGATCATCGGCTTGAGCACGCGTTCCTTGTGGGTGGCGTAGCCCCAGGCGAAGCGGCCCTTGACGCAGGAATGGCCGCGGTTGGCCTGGCCGTCCTTCCATGGCACCATGCGCACCACTTCCTGGCCCTTCATCTCGGCCTTGAAGCCGCAGCCCACGCCGCAATAGGCGCAGGTGGTGACGACCGAGTGCTCGGCCTGGCCCATCATGATGACGGTCTTTTCCTGCAGGGTCGAGGTCGGACAGGCCTGCACGCAGGCGCCGCAGGACACGCATTCGCTCTCCAGGAACGGCTGGTCCTGCCCCGGCGACACGCGCGATTCGAAGCCCTTGCCCGAGATCGTCAGCGCGAAGGTGCCCTGGGTTTCCTCGCAGGCGCGCACGCAGCGGTTGCAGACGATGCACTTGGAGGCGTCATAGGTGAAGTACGGGTTGGACTCGTCCTTCTCGCTCTTCAAGTGATTGGCGCCGTCATAGCCATAGCGCACGTTGCGCAGGCCCACCACGCCGGCCATGTCCTGCAGTTCGCAGTCGCCGTTGGCCGGACAGGTCAGGCAGTCCAGCGGGTGGTCGGAGATGTACAGCTCCATCACCCCGCGCCGCAGGTCGTGCAGCTTGGGCGTCTCGGTGAACACCACCATGCCGTTCTCGGCCGGCGTGGTGCACGAGGCGGGATAGCCGCGGCGGCCCTCGATCTGCACCAGGCACAGGCGGCACGAGCCGAACGGCTCCAGGCTGTCGGTGGCGCACAGCTTGGGGATGTTGATGCCGGCCTCGGCGGCCGCGCGCATCAGCGAGGTGCCTTCGGCCACGGTGATCTCCTGGCCGTCGATGGTCAGGGTAACGGTTTTTTCGGACACCCGCGCCGGGGTGCCCAGATCGCGGTCGCGCTTGATGACGGTTTCTAGCATGGCGGTCTCGGATTCAGGCGGGGTGGGCGGCGGACTGCGAGGACTCGATGCCGAAGTCCTGCGGGAAGTGGTTCAGCGCGGACAGCACCGGATAGGGCGCCATGCCGCCCAGCGCGCACAGCGATCCGCCCAGCATGGTGTCGCACAGGTCGCGCAGCAGGTGAACCTGCTGTTCGCGCCCCGGGCCGCCCGCGGCGATCTTGTCCAGGGTTTCCATGCCGCGGGTGGAACCGATGCGACAGGGCGTGCACTTGCCACAGGATTCGATGGCGCAGAACTCCATGGCATAGCGCGCCATGCGCATCATGTCGACCGTGTCGTCGAATGCCACCAGGCCGCCGTGGCCGATCATGGCCGAGATCTGGACATAGGCTTCGTAGTCCAGCGGCACGTCCCACTGCGATTCCGGCAGATAGGCGCCCAGCGGGCCGCCGACCTGCACCGCGCGCAGCGGCCGGCCCGAGGCGCTGCCGCCGCCAAAGGTGTAGAGCAGGTCGCGCAGGCTCAGGCCGAAGGCCTTTTCCACCAGCCCGCCCTGCTTGAGGTTGCCGGCGAGCTGGAACGGCAGCGTGCCGTGCGAGCGGCCCACGCCGTAGTCGCGGTAATAGGCCGCGCCCTTGGCCAGGATGATCGGCACCGTCGCCAGCGAGATCACGTTGTTGATCACGGTGGGTTTGCCGAACAGGCCCGAGATCGCCGGCAGCGGCGGCTTGGCGCGCACCACGCCGCGCTTGCCCTCGATGCTTTCGAGCAGCGAGGTTTCCTCGCCGCAGATGTAGGCGCCGGCGCCCTTGCGCACTTCCAGGTCGAAACGGCGGCCGCTGCCGTGCACGTCGTCGCCCAGCCAGCCGACGCTGCGCGCCCGCTCGATGGCGGCCTCCAGCGTGGCGATGGCGTGGGGGTATTCGGAACGCACGTAGATATAGCCGTAGGTGGCGCCCACCGCCAGGCCGGCGATGGTCATGCCCTCGATCAGCACGTAGGGGTCGCCTTCCATCAGCAGGCGGTCGGCGAAGGTGCCCGAATCGCCCTCGTCGGCGTTGCACACGATGTACTTGCGGTCGGCCGGCGAGCCCAGCACCGTTTTCCACTTGATGCCGGTGGGAAAGGCCGCGCCACCGCGTCCGCGCAGGCCGGAGGTGACCATCTCTTCGACGATGGCGGCCGGCTCCATGGCCAGCGCGCGCTTCAGGCCCTGCAGGCCGCCGTGCGCGGCGTAATCCTGCAGCGACAGCGGATCGATCACGCCGACGCGGGCGAAGGTCAGGCGTTCCTGCTGCTTGAGATAAGGAATTTCCTCGGTCAGGCCCAGACCCAGCGGATGCGCGCCGCCCGTCAGCCAGCCGGCGTCGAACAGCGCCGGCACGTCCTCGGGCTGCACCGGCCCGTAGGCCAGGCGGCCCTGGGGCGTGTTTATCTCCACCAGCGGTTCCAGCCACAGCAAGCCGCGCGAGCCGTTGCGCACCACCTGCACGGCCAGGCCGCGTTCGTCGGCGGCCAGTTCGATGGCGGCGGCCACGGCGTCGGCGTCCATGGCCAGCGCCGCGGCGTCGCGCGGCACGTAGATCAGGGTGGGGGTGCTCATTGCTTGGCCTCCCGTGCGCGATGCAGCAGGCGGTCGAGCTTGGCCGGCGTGACGCGGGCGTGCGGCTGGCCGTCCAGCATCACCGCCGGCGACTGGGCGCACAGGCCCAGGCAGTACACCGGCTCCAGCGTGAAGTCGCCGTCGCGCGTGCTGGCGTGGAAGTCACAGCCCAGCGCCTGGCGCGCGTGCTCGGCCAGTTGTTCGCCGCCCATCGCCTGGCAGGATTCGGCGCGGCACACTTCCAGCGTGTGGCGGCCCGCGGGCACGCTACGGAAATGGGGGTAAAAGGTGATGACGCCATGGACTTCGGCGCGGGACAGGTTCAGGGCCTCGGCGATGGTCTGCACCGCCTCGGCCGGAATACAGCCCAATTCATGCTGGACCGCGTGCAGGATCGGCAGCAGCGGACCGGGCTGGTCCTTCAATTGGGCCACGATGCGGGCGGCGGCAGCCACCGCGGGGCTGGCGGATGCCTGGGCCGCGTCCAGGGCCAAGGCGCCGCCACGGGCGCCGCCGGTGGAAGCCAGATCGGATTTTGCCTCGCGCTGGCGCATGGCGGTCTCCTCCTGTCGTGCTGGGAGCCCGTAGGGTAGGGGCTTCTGTTGTGGTGAGTCGCCCGGAAAATTAATATGCTTTAAAAAGCATATAAAATAACCGTGCGTCGTGTTATTTGTGTACTCTAAACAGGTAATTAATCGCCTTCAATAAGAAATAAATGACATATAAGTTCCGACTCGGCCTGCGGCCGCAATGGACTTTGGACGGAGACGACGGCACGCCGGTGCCCTTGCAGGACATGCTGGCGCTGCTGGCCGCCATCGACGCCACCGGCAATATCGCCGGCGCCTGTCGCGCCTGTGACCTGTCCTACCGGCATGCGTGGGGCGTGCTGCGCCGCTTCGAGGGCATCTTCGGCACCCAGTTGCTGATCACCAACCGACGCCAGGGCACGCAGTTGTCGCCGTTCGCGCAGCGGTTGCTGTGGGCCAACCGCCGCATCGAGGCGCGGCTGATGCCGACGCTCGACAGCATGGCGTCTGAACTGCAGGAAGAGTTGGCGCGGCTGCTGCCCGAAACCGGTCCGCATCTGCGGCTGCATGCCAGCCACGGCTTCGCGGTCGAGTCCCTGATGGAACACGTGGGCGCGCGCAAGCCCGGGCTGGAGCTGCGCTACCGCACGGCGATCGAGGCCCTGGCCTCGCTGGAGCGGCACGAGTGCGACCTGGCCGGTTTCCAGGTGCCGCTGGGCGATTTCGAGGCGCCCATCATGGACCGCTACGCGCAGTGGCTGCATGCCGACGAATACCTGCTGATCCATCTGGCGGTGCGCAATACCGGGCTGTTCGTCACGGCCGGCAATCCCAAGCGCATCACCGGCATGGCCGACCTGGCGCGCGAGGATGTGCGCTTCGTCAATCGCCAGATCGGTTCCAGCACCCGCTACCTGGTCGGCCTGATGCTGCAGCGCGCCGGCGTGTCGATCGGCGAGGTGCAGGGCTACGAGACCAACGAATTCACCCACATGGCGATTGCCGCGCACATTGCCAGCGGCATGGCCGACACCGGTGTCGGCGTGGAGACCGCGGCCTGCCGCTTCGGCCTGGACTTCATCCCGCTGGTGCGCGAGCGCTATTTCTTCGCCATCCGCAAGAGCGCGCTGGAAACCCCCGCCATGCAGGATCTGCTGTCCATCATGCGCAGCCCCGACTACGTCGGCTACGTCGGCCAACTGGTGGGTTACGACGCGCGTGACACCGGCCGCCTGCAAACCCTGGAAGAGGCATTTTCCTAGGCGCGCTGCCGAACACGCCGGGCTATGATGTTCCCATGAGCAAAGTGATCCTCCTTGCCGATCGCCGCACCGAACGGCCGGCCCCCGTCGCGCCGCCGGCCGCGGGCCAGCCCGCGCTCGACCGGCGCGCGCGGCCGCTGCGCGACCTGCGCATTTCGGTCACTGACCGCTGCAATTTCCGCTGTACCTACTGCATGCCGCGAGAGGTGTTCGACACCAGCTACACCTTCATGCGGCATGCCGACCTGCTGTCGTTCGAGGAAATCGCGCGCCTGGCCGGCGTCTTCACCCGCCTGGGCATCGAGAAGATCCGCCTGACGGGCGGCGAACCGCTGCTGCGCAAGCATGTGGAAAACCTGGTTGGCCTGCTGTCCGGCTTGCGCACGCCTGCGGGCCGGCCGCTGGAACTGACGCTCACCACCAACGGCAGCCTGCTCGAACGCAAGGCCGCCGTACTCAAGCAGGCGGGGCTTAACCGCGTCACTGTCAGCCTGGACGCGCTGGACGCGTCCATGTTCCAGGACATGAGCGACAGCGGCTTCACGCCCGACGACGTGCTGCGCGGCATCGACGCGGCGGCGGCGGCCGGGCTGGCGCCCGTCAAGGTGAACATGGTGGTGCGGCGCGGCCTGAACGACGCGCAGATCCTGCCGATGGCCGAGCGCTTTCGCGGCAGCGGCCACATCCTGCGCTTCATCGAATATATGGACGTGGGCAACACCAACGGCTGGAACCTGACCGAAGTGGTGCCCAGCCAGGAAATACTGGCGCGCATCGGCGCGGTCCATCCGCTCGAACCGATCTCCACCGATGACATGGGCCGCGTGGCCGAACGCTGGCGCTACCGCGACGGCGCCGGCGAGATCGGCGTCATCTCCAGCGTCACCCATGCCTTCTGTGGCGGTTGTACCCGGGCGCGCCTGTCGCCCGAAGGCAAGCTGTTCCTGTGCCTGTTCGGGCACGAAGGCCACGACCTGCGCGCCCCGCTGCGCGACGGCGCCAGTGACGACGAGCTGGCCGCCATCCTCACCGGCATCTGGGCCGCCCGCGGCGACAACTATTCCGAACAGCGCGGCCGCAACATGGCCGATCCGGCCCGCAAAGTCGAAATGAGCTACATCGGTGGCTGAGACGTTGCCCGCGTTCGATCGGCGGCAAGTGGCGGGCCTGATCCTGGCCGGCGGGCAGGGTTCGCGCATGCGGGGCAGCGACAAGGGGCTGGTCACGCTGCGTGGCGAACCGTTGGTGGCGCACGTGGCGCGGCGCCTGGCGCCGCAGGTCGGGTCGCTCATCCTCAGCGCCAACCGCAATGCCGGCATGTACGCCCGCTATGGCCGGGTGGTGGCCGACGATACCGATGCGCTGGGCGCCTGGCAGGGGCCGCTGGCGGGCCTTGCCGCCGGCCTGGCCGCCGCCGCGCCTTGCGAATGGCTGGTCGTGGCCCCGTGCGACACACCGTTCCTGCCGGAGGATCTGGCCCAGCGCCTGATCGCGGCGGCGCGGGCGGCGGGCGCGCCGCTGGCCTATGTGATGGCCGATGGCCAGCGCCATCCGGCCTGCATGGCGTTGCGCACGTCGCTGCTGCCGTTGCTGCGCGACTACCTCGCGGCCGGCGAACGCAAGGTCGGCCTGTGGCAGTCGCGCGTGGGGGGCGTGGGCGCGCCGTTCGATGACGCGCCCGGCGCGTTCATGAACCTGAACACGCCCGAGGAACTGGCCGCGGCCGAGCGCTACGCCAGCCAGTGACGCAGGTCGTAGTAGGGCACGCGGTCGCGGTCCTGCACCCGTACGTCGGCAGGCAGGCGCGCCAGCCCGGTCGACCACGGCAATGAACTGATCACCCCCGAACCCTGGTGGCCGTAAGGCACCAGTTCGGCGCCACCGTCGTCGGCCGTGCGGCGCTGCACCCGCAGGAATTCCTCGCGGCTGTCCAGACGCGGATGCTCGGTGCGCAGCGGCAGCCGGCTGACCGGCGGGAACAACTCTTCGCGGCCCTGCATGCGGCGCACCAGCGGCGTCACCAGCATGGCGAACACCGCGTAGGCCGACACCGGATTACCCGGCAGGCTGACCACCGGCTTGTCGCCGATCATGGCCAGCGCCACCGGCTTGCCCGGCTTCATGCGCACCTTCCACAGCGACAGCTCGCCGCCCAACGCGGCCAGCGCTGGCTTGACCAGGTCGCGCTCGCCGACCGACACGCCGCCCACGCTCAGCACCAGGTCGCAATCGGCCAGCAGGCGCTTGAAGGCGGTTCGCAGGTCGTCCTCGGTGTCGCGCGCGTGCAGCACCAAGGCGGGCTCGGCGGCCATGCCGCGCACCAGCGCGGCCAGCATCGGGCCGTTGGAGTTGTAGATCTGCGCCGGTTCACGCGCACCGCCGGGGGCCACCAGTTCGTCGCCGGTGGTCAGGATGCCCACCCGCAGGCGGCCGTAGACCGGCACGCTGGCCAGGCCCTGCGAGGCCAGCAGTGCCACGTGGGCGGCCTGCAATTGCGTGCCGGCGGGCAGCAGCGGGGCGCCGGCCAGGGTGTCTTCGCCGCGCAGGCGGATGTGCTGGCCGGGACGCGGCTGGCGCGTGATCTCGACCTGCTCGTCGGCCTCGTGCGTGTCTTCCTGCATCACCACCACGTCGGCGCCTGCGGGGATAAGGCTGCCGGTGAACAGGCGGATGGCGTGGCCGGGCTTGAGCGGCTCGGGCGTGTCGCCTGCGTAGCAGCGCTGCTGGATCGGCAGGCGCGCGCCCGGCTGCCAGTCGGCCAGGCGCAGCGCATAGCCGTCCATGGCGCTGTTGTCGGCCGGCGGGATGTCCACCGTGGCGTCGAGGTCGGCCGCCAGCACGCGCCCCGGGGCGTCATCCAGGCCGACGTGTTCGCGGCGCGCGAGGGGGGCGGCCGCGTTGGCCAGCAGGGTCTGGGCTTGGTCGAAATCCAGCATGGGTATCAGTGGTCTTCTTGGTCGCGGGGTTGGAAGTGCGTGGCGAAATTGCAGGGGCGTTGGCCGCTGTCCAGCTGCTCGCGGATGATGCGGTTCCAGGCGGTCTCGCAGGCGTTGTTCGAACCGGGCAGGCAGAACAGCAGCGTCTGGTTGGCCTCGCCGGCAAAGGCGCGCGACTGGATGGTCGAGCTGCCGATCTCCTCGTAGGAAATCTGGCGGAACAGCTCCCCGAAGCCGGGAATCTCGCGGTCCAGCAGCGGCAGGATGGCCTGCGGCACGTGGTCGCCATGCGAGAAGCCGGTGCCGCCGGTGGTCAGGATGACCTGCACCTCGGGGTCCGCGATCCAGTCGCTGATGACGCGCCGGATCTGGTAGACGTTGTCCTTGGATATGTCGCGCCGCACGCATTGGTGGCCGGCCTGGGCCAGGCTGTTGGCCAGCAGGTTGCCGGAGGTGTCGTCGCCGGCGCTGCGGGTGTCGCTGACCGTCAGCACGGCGCAGGCCAGCGAGACGGGGGAGGCGTCGTTCATGGAGTCTCCTTGGGGGTCGGGGTGTCGGCGTCCCAGGACTGCGTGCGGTCCTGGTCGGATTGGCGCTGTTCCACCCAGAAGCTGTTGCCACCGGCCAGGGTTTCGCGCTTCCAGAAGGGCGCGCGGGTCTTGAGCGCGTCGATGATGAATTCGCAGCCGCGAAAGGCGTCGCCGCGATGGGCGCTGGCCGCGGCCACGAACACGATCTGGGCATTGCGCGCCAGGGCGCCGACCCGGTGCACGATCACCGTGCCGTCCAGGTTCCAGCGCGCGCGGGCGGTGGCGGCGATGTCTTCGAGCTCGCGCTCGCACATGCCGGGGTAGTGTTCCAGGTAGAGCGTGTCGGTGGGCGTGTCCGGCGCGTAGTCGCGCACGTAGCCCACGAAGGTGACGATGCCGCCCACGCCCGGCCCGGCGCTGGCGCGCAGGGCGGCGGTGAGCGCGGCGCCGTCGAAGTCGGCTTCCTGCACGATGACCATGGCGCTCAGCCTCCGGTGACGGGTTCGAACACCGCGACCTCGTCGCCAGCGCGGATCGGCGCCGACGGCTTGGCGTGGGTCTGGTTGATGGCCAGCTTCAGGCGGCCGGCCGGCGCCAGCTGCGGATAGCGTTCGCCAAGCGCGGCCAGCAACTGCGCGCCGGTGGACTCGCCGTCCAGCGGCCAGGCCTCCGCGCGCTTGCCGACCAGTTCGGCGACGCGGGCGAAATACAGCAGGTTAATCGTTGCGCCATTCACCGCTTTTACCTCCCGCCTTGTACTTCAGGCGAACTTGTTCGATCACGATGCCCTTGTCGGCCGCCTTGCACATGTCGTAGATGGTCAGCGCGGCGACGCTGCACGCGGTCATGGCTTCCATTTCGACGCCGGTCTTGTAGCTGGTGCGGCAGGTGGCCAGGATGTCGATGCGGTGCGCCGCGTCGTCCAGCGCGAATTCGACGCCGACGAACGACAGCGGCAGGCTGTGGCACAGGGGGATGAGCTCTGCGCAGCGCTTGGCCGCCAGGATGGCGGCGACGCGCGCGGTGTTGAGCACTTCGCCCTTGCCCTGGCCGGGCTGCGTCAGCAGGCCGTAGGCCACCGCATTCATGCGGACGCCGGCGGTGGCGATGGCGACGCGTTCGGTGTCGGTCTTGCCGATAACGTCGACCATGCGGACCTGGCCGGCTTCATCCAGGTGGCTCAAGGTGGGGGCGGGCGTGGACATGGGAATCGGGAGCGAGAATTGTTAATGATTGAAAAGAGCGGTCCCGGCAGGCCGTGGCGGGCCGCTGATGCGCCTATGATAGACGAGCCGCCGCCCGCCGCGCTTTGACGAAAGATAAGCGCGGCCGCCGCCTTGGCCTCGCTCCGATTGGCCTGCCTGCGGGCCGCGCCACGGATCGCCGCGCAGGCCGCGGCTTGCGCGCTTTCGTGCCCCTGCGGGGGCATTTGCGCTTGGGGCGGCGTGGCCGCAATCGCGCGCTGCAAAAAGCCCCCCAATTTGCTCGAAGGACGCGATAATGGCCTTCGATTCGTACCAGGAGACGCACAATGCCCTTGCGGATGCCCAAGTTCCGGTTCACCCGCCGCTTAGGCAAGATCCTCTTGGGCGTCGTGGCCACGGCGCTGATCCTCTGTGGCATCGCCGCCTGGCAGGTGCCCAAGGTGCTGCACAACGTGCTGACCCAGGACGTGTCCAGGATGCTGGGCCGCGACGTCGCCGTCGGCAAGATCAGCTTCAACCCCTTCACCCTGACGGTGCGCGCGCACGACCTCGCCGTGGCGCAGCCCGGCTCGCAGACGCCGCTGTTCAGGGCCGCCGAACTGGATGTCAGCGCGGCCTGGTCTTCGCTGTTCTGGTTCGCGCCGGTGGTCGACCGCTTCACGCTGCGTGCGCCCACGCTGTCGATCGTGCGCGAGGACATCACCCGCTTCAACTTCTCCGACGTGCAGCAGCGGGTGGCCGAGATGACGGCTCCCAAGCCCGACGAGTCGCCCAGGCCCGATGAAGGGCTGCCGCGCTTTTCCCTGAACAACATGGTGATCGAGGGCGGCGTCGTGACGCTGGACGACAAGGTCACCGGCCGCAAGCAGGTGATCGACGAGCTGGCCGTGGGCGTGCCGTTCATTTCCACCTTCGGCTACGCCACCGACATCGACGTGCAGCCGCGGCTGCATCTGCGCATCAATGGCAGCCCGTTCGACCTGACCGGCGTGGCGCGGCCCTTCGACACGGTGCCGTCTTCGACCCTGCGGGTCGCCTTCACCGGCCTGCAACTGGAAAAATGGGCCGACGTCTGGCCCTTGCCGCTGCCGTTCAAGCTCGAGCGCGGCCTGCTCGACTCGAACCTGCAGATCGTCTTCGAACAGCCCAAGGACGCGCCGCCCAAGATCCGCGTGGTCGGCGACCTGGGCCTGCGCCAGTTCGACCTGCGCGACAACGCCGGCGACAGCCTGGCGGCCTGGAGCGCGCTGACCGTCAACCGCCTCGAACTCGAACCCATCGCGCGCCAGGTCTACGTGGGCGATGTTGGCCTGTGGGCGCCGCAGGTGTACGCGCGCCGCTACAGCAACCAGCATTTGAACTGGCAGGACGTGGCCGACAAGCTCAAGCAGCTGGGCGGTCCGGCGCCGGCGGCCCAACCCGCCGCGACGCCTGCCGCCAAGACGGGGACGCAGCAGGGCGCGCCCGCCGCGAATCCCGCGGTCCCGGCGACGGCCGATCCTGCCCAGGCCGCCAAGCCTGCCGCGACCGATCCCGCCCAGGCCGCCAGGCCTGCCCCTGCGGCCGCCACTGCCGACACGCCGCCCGCCGCCGACACCCCGCCCAAGCCCGCCGCGCCGGCCGAATGGAAGGTGACGCTGGACGCCTTCAACATCCACGAAGGCGAGATCTACGTCACCGATGCCATCAGCAAGCTCGACTACACCCTGACCGGCCTGGCCGTCACCGTCGAAGGCGTGGCGCTGCCGCAGGTCAAGGGCGAGCCTATCAACCTCTGGCTGACCGTGGACAACAGCACCGATGGCGGCTGGATCCGCGCCAAGGGCCCGCTGGTGCTGCAGCCGCTGTCGCTGGAACTGGCGGTGCGCATGGGCAACGTCGCGCTGGCGCCGTTCGCGCCGGCCGTGCGCAGCCTGTCGCCGATCCTGTTGCAGGACGGCCGCCTTGGGCTGACCGCGCAGGTGCACGTGCTGGACAAGAACGGCGTCATCGATGCGTCCGCCACGGGCGTGCGCGCCGAGCTGGCGCAATTCAAGGCGCGCGATGAAACCCTGAACCCCGCGCTCGACGTGGCGTTGCAGCAGTTGGTCGTCACCGCCGACCGCCTGGCCATGGGCCCGGGCGCCAGCAACTTCACGCTGGCCGCGTCCGGCATCCAGGGCGGCGGCAAGCTCGACCTGAAGGGCGCCTTCACGCCGCAGCCGCTCACGCTCAAGACCTCGGTCGACCTGGCCGGCCTGAATGTCGCCTCGTTCGCGCCGTACTTCGCCTCCAGCCTGAACGCCACCGTGCGCGCCATCACGCTGGGCGCCAAGGGCGATGCCGAATTCGCGGCGGCCAATGGCAGCGCGCCGATGAAGGCCGGCTGGAAGGGCGGCGTCGAAATCACCGATGTCGACCTGCAGGACCGCGTCAACAAAGACGACTTCCTCAACTGGAAGCGGCTGGGCTTTGCCGGCATGAACGTCTCGGTGGCCGGCGAGAAGATCGTGGCCGGCCTGGGTGATATCGCGCTCGACGATTTCTATGGCCGCATCCTGTTGAACGCGCAGGGCCGCTTGAACGTCATGGACCTGGTCGCCGCGCCCGGCCAGGCCGGCGGCTCCATCACCCAGGATACGCAGACGCCCGCGCGCCGCGCCGCGCCGCCGGCGCCCGCCGCCAAGGGCGGCGGCATGCCCGACATCTCGCTCAACAGCGTCACGCTGTCGCGCGGCCGCATGACCTTCACCGACCGCTTCGTCAAGCCCAATTACGTGGCCGAGCTGTCCAGCATCGACGGCTCCATCACGGCGGTGTCGTCCACCAACCCGCAGCCGGCCAAGGTCAAGGTCACGGGCCGGGTGTACACCACCGCGCCCCTGGCCATCAGCGGCGTGGTGCAACCCTTCGCCAAGTTCCTGTCGCTGGACCTGAAGGCTTCGGCCAAGGGCGTGGACCTGCCGCGCTTCAACACCTACTCGGCCAAGTACGTCGGCTACCCGATCAAGCGCGGCAAGCTGTCGGTGGACCTGGAATACAAGATCAAGGACCGCGCGCTGCAGGCCTCCAACCACGTGGTGCTGAACCAGCTCACCTTCGGCGACAAGACCAACAGCCCCGATGCCACCAAGCTGCCGGTGCTGCTGGCGGTGGCCCTGCTGAAGGACTCGCGCGGCAACATCGACATCAACCTGCCGATCTCCGGTTCGCTGGACGATCCGGAGTTCTCGGTCGGCGGCATCGTGGTGCGCGTGCTGCTGAACCTGGTGGTCAAGGCCGTCACGTCGCCGTTCAGCCTGCTGGCCTCCGCCTTCGGCGGCGGCGAAGAACTGTCGTATGTGGAGTTCGCGCCCGGCAGTGCCGCGCTTACCGAGGACACGCTGCAGCGTATCGCCACCCTGACCAAGGCCCTGGCCGACCGCCCCGGGCTCAAGATGGACCTGAGCGGCCGCGCCGATCCCAAGACCGACCTGGACGGCCTGCGCCAGGCCTGGGTCGACGCCCAGATCCGCCTGGCCAAGGCCCGCGACGTCGCCCCGCGCGGCAAGAAGCCGAATCCCGCCGGCGTCGAGGTCTCGGGCGCCGAGCGCGCCAAGTACCTGGAACAGGTCTACGACGATACCGACCTCAAGGACAAGCCGCGCAATTTCATCGGCATGGCCAAGTCGGTGCCGCCGGCACAGATGGAAGAGATGCTGCGCGCTGCGGCTCCGGTGGGCGACGAGCAGTTGCGCCAGCTGGCCGACGCGCGGGCGCAAGCGGTCTATGAGAAGCTGCAAGCCCAGGAAGGACTCGCGGATCGCGTGTTCATCGTTGCCCCGCAACTGGACGCCGATGGCATCAAGGACGAGGGCTTGCCCTCGCGCGTGGACTTCTCCCTGAAGTGAACCCCGGCGGCCCGCCCGGACGCGTCGGCGTCTGGCGGCCGTCCCTCGCCCGGAGATGCATGATGAAAGACCAGGACGCGCATTTCGACAGCCTGCTGCCTCCCTTGAAACTCGACCGGCGCGGCTTCATCGCCACCACCGTCGCGGCCGGCTTCTCGCTGGCCGCCGGCCCCGCCGTGGCGCAGACCGCCATCAAGACCGACGCCAGCGGCCTGACCGCCGGCAAGGTGGACATTCCCACCTCCGACGGCAAAATGCCCGCCTACCGGGCCATGCCCGCGGGCGAGAAGAATCTGCCGACGCTGCTGGTGGTGTCCGAGATCTTTGGCGTGCACGAGTACATCCAGGACGTCTGCCGCCGCCTGGCCCACCTGGGCTACCTGGCCATCGCGCCCGAGCTGTTCGCGCGCCAGGGCGACCCGTCCAAGTACACCGAGATTCCCAAGCTGCAGGCCGAGATCATCGGCAAGGTGCCCGACAAGCAGGTGCAGGCCGACCTCGACGCCACCGCCGCCTGGGCCGCCGCCAACGGCGGCAGCGACGACAGGCTCGGCATCCTCGGCTTTTGTTGGGGCGGCCGCCAGGTCTGGCTCTACGCCGCCCACAACCCCAAGCTCAAGGCCGGCGCCGCCTGGTACGGCCAGTTGGGCGGCGCCCCGAGCGAACTCAAGCCCAAGTCGGTCCTGAACCTGGTCAACGACCTCAAGGCCCCGGTCCTGGGCGCCTACGGCGGCAAGGACGCCGGCATTCCCCTGACAGACGTCGACAAGATGCGCGTCGAACTCGCCAAGGGGCCGGCCGCCGCCAAGGCCTCCCGCATCGACGTCTACCCCGAGGCCCCCCACGCCTTTCACGCCGATTACCGGCCGAGTTACCGCAAGGCCGAGGCGGAGCAGGCTTGGCAGAGGATGCTGGACTGGTTCAAGCAGAATGGGCTGGGGACTTGAGGTGAGTGTTTCTTCGGGGCGAGAAGGGCGTTCTTCGTAGGCCGCCCCCGCCTGCCGCCGTCCCGCCGGGCGGCTCAAGAACTCAATCCCCCGCCAGCCAAAAAAAACCGCAGAGAATTCACTTCTCCGCACTCTCCCCCGGCAACCCATCACTAACCTCAGCCAACGCCGCCTTCATATCCTCATAGGAAATCACCCGTTCGTTCTGGAAGCTGCCCAGCACCCCCTGGCAGCCATCGACGCCGGATCGCTTCATCTCGTCCATCATCCGCGTCCCATCCGCGAGCCCTTTCTCGTAAAGCCCGTCGTAGCCCGCCGCCGAGAACCCGTATTCCTTGGCATACCGCTCCAGGTTTCTGCGCGCGGTCGCCTGGTGCTGCGCCAGGTCGGGTTCGGACGCGCCGCACGAGCGCGCCGCGCCATTGGAGGCGCCCGCCGCCACCACGAAGGATTCGTACTGGGTCTGCCCGGCCGCATCGGGCGCGGCCCAGGCCGGGGCGGCCGCGGCCATCGTCCAGGCCAGGCCCATCAGCGTCTTGCGCATCGGTGTCTCTCCGCAAAGCGCCCGCGCGCGGCCGGCGCGCCCGGGCATTGATTACCACGACATTATGGCAACGAACCCGTCGCCGCCCCGCGTGTGGAGTCGTTTCAGACTGTGCGGTTTTTTTTCCCGGCCAGCCGGGCGGCGCAGCAAGCGGGGCGCGCAGGAACTATGATGAGGGCTGTGGGGCATGTCCGCCCCAATGCAACACCCCTAACACTGGAGATCCCCCCATGAGCATCAAAGTCGGCGATCGCGTGCCCGATGGCACCCTGACCGAATTCATCGAAACCGAAAGCGAAGGCTGCTCGCTCGGCCCCAACGCCTTCCAGGTCGCCGACCTGACCCGTGGCAAGACCATCGCCCTGTTCGCGCTGCCCGGCGCCTTCACGCCGACCTGCTCGGCCAAGCACCTGCCCGGCTACGTCGAGCAGGCTGCGGCCCTCAAGGCCAAGGGCGTCGATGAAATCTGGTGCGTGTCCGTCAACGACGCCTTCGTCATGGGCGCCTGGGGCCGCGAACAGAAGACCGCCGGCAAGGTCCGCATGCTGGCCGACGGTTCGGCCCTGTGGACCAAGGCCCTGGGCCTGGAGCTGGACCTGATCCAGCGCGGCATGGGCGTGCGCTCGCAGCGCTATTCGGCCCTGATCGTCGACGGCGTGGTCAAGCAATTGAACGTCGAAGGCCCCGGCAAGTTCGAAGTCAGCGACGCCGCGACCCTGCTGTCGCAACTCTGATTTCCCGCGCAGTTCCTGTTTCATCGCTCAATGCGCGGGCCGCCCTGGCGGTCCGCGCCGCTACCTCCCGGCAGAGGTAGCCAGACGCCATGCTCGCAACCATTTCTTCTTTCTCGTCGCTGTATTTCGCGACCCTGCTGATGCTCATCGGCACCGGTCTGTTCAACACCTACATGGGGTTGAGGCTGACCGCGCAGTCCGTCAGCGAGATCTGGATCGGCGCCCTGATCGCCGGCTACTACCTGGGCCTGGTGTGTGGCGCGCGCCTGGGGCACAAGCTCATCATCCGCGTCGGCCACATCCGTGCCTTCGTGGCCTGCGCCGCCGTTGCCACCAGCATGATCCTGGCGCAGACGCTGGTCGACTCCATGCCGCTGTGGCTGGTGTTCCGCGTCATCTCGGGCATTGTCATGGTGACCGAATTCATGGTCATCGAAAGCTGGCTCAACGAACAGACCGAAAACCATCAGCGCGGACGCGTGTTCTCCGTCTATATGGTGGTGTCCGGCCTGGGCACGGTGCTGGGGCAACTGGCCCTGACCGCCTACGCCACGCTCGACCTGCGGCCGCTGACCCTGGTGGCCATGTGCCTGGTGCTGTGCCTGGTGCCGATTGCCGTCACGGCGCGCTCGCACCCGCCCACGCCGCTGCCGGCCGCGCTCGATATCCGCTTCTTCATGCGCCGCGTGCCGCTGTCCATGACCGTGCTGTTCGTGGCCGGCAACCTGTCCGGCGCCTTCTACGGCCTGGCCGCCGTCTACGGCGCCAAGCATGGCCTGACGACTTCGCAGGCCGCCGTCTTCGTTGCCGCTGCCGTCACCGCCGGGCTGTTGGCGCAATGGCCCATGGGCTGGCTGTCCGACCGCATCAACCGCGCCGGCCTGATCCGCTTCAATGCCCTGTTGCTGGTGGTGCTGCCGGCCGTGATGTGGGGCTGGCTGACCCTGCCTTACTGGGCCCTGGTGGCGATGTCCTGCGTGTTCGGCGTGCTGCAGTTCACCCTGTATCCGCTGGGCGCCGCGTTCGCCAACGACCACGTCGAGTCCGAGCGCCGCGTCAGCCTGTCGGCGGTGCTGCTCATGACCTACGGTGTGGGGGCCTGTGTCGGCCCCATGATCGCCGGCCTGCTGATGTCGCTGGCGGGCCACAGCATGTACTACGTCTTCATTTCCGCCTGCGCCCTGATCCTGGTGTGGCAGGTGCGTCCGACCCGCGTGACCGGCGCGCACCAGGTCGAGGAGGCGCCGGTGCATTTCGTGCCGATGCCCGACACCCTGCAAAGCTCGCCGGCCGCCGCGGTGCTCGATCCGCGCGTCGATGTGGAAAACGACATCGGCATCGAGATGGTGCAGCCCGATCCATCGGCGGCACCCGCCGCCACGCCGGTGGACGGGGTGGTGGCGGCTGCCGATGGGGCAACGGACGCGCCGGCGCCGGTCTCCGAGCCCGAGGCCGCCGGCACCGACCAGCCAGCCCGCCAGGCCCGCACCGGCACCTGAGGCGCCTCACCATGTGGCCATCGACAGGATGGCCGCCAGCGCCAGGGCCAGCCCCAGCACGTTCAGGCGGCTGAGCGGTTCGCGGAACACCAGCGCGCCGACCAGCGTGCCCAGCGTGATCACCCCCATGTTCATGGCGGCGAACACCAGCGCGGGATTGGCCGGCAGCGCCTGGTGCGCGCGGATATAGGTGATGATGTTGCCGAAATTCACCACGCCCAGCGCCACGCCGGCGAACAGGTGGCGCGGCGCCCAGCGCGCCCGGCGCCACAGCAGGTAGCCCAGCATCAGCATGCTGGACAGCGCAAAGGCCAGCAGCAGTCCGCCAGCGAACGCCGTGCCGGCGCGCGCCATTTGCTTGAACAGGATATCCACCAGGCCATAGGCCGCCCATACCGCCAATGGCCAGCACCACAGCGCATGGCGCGGCGTATCGTCCGTGGCGGCGGCAACCCCGGCATTGCCGCCGCTGGCCACCGTGGCGGGCCGGCGCAGCAGGCAGAACAGCGCGGCGAAGGCCAGGGCGATGGCGCCCAGCTTGCGCGCGCTGACGGGCTCGCCGAACAGCAGGAACGCAGCCAGCAGCGGGATGAACAGCGACAGCCGCTGGGCCGCGTCGCTGCGCGCCACGCCGGCGTAACGCACCGCCAGCGCCATTGCCATGAAGCCGCTCGGCAGCAGCAGGCCCAGCGCCAGCAGCACGGCCCAGGGGGTCTGCGGCGTCAGCAGGGTGGCCGGGGCGGGCCGCAACAGCAAGCCGCAGAGCAGGGCGGCCACCGCGTGATTCACCATGATGGCCTGGCGCACATCGACCTGCCAGCGCCGCGCCAGTTTCAGCATCGCCGCCACGGCGACGCTGCAGATGACGCTGGCCAGCAGGTAGGACAGGCCGGATGTCAGCGACATGCGCCCACCTCCTGGTGCGCATGGCCGTGCGGGCCGGCGTCGATGCGCATGCCCAGGCGTCGCAACAGGCGTTGGTCGGCTTCCATGCGCGGGTTGCCGGTGGTCAGCAGTACGTCGCCGTAGAACATCGAGTTGGCGCCCGCCATGAAGCACAAGGCCTGCAAGGCATCGTCCATGGCTTCGCGCCCGGCCGACAGGCGCACCATGGCGCGCGGCATGGTGATGCGCGCCACCGCGATGGTGCGCACGAATTCGAACGGATCGAGCGGCTCGGCATCGGCCAGCGGCGTGCCCTCCACCCGCATCAGGTTGTTGATCGGCACCGATTCGGGATAAGGCTCCATGTTGGCCAATTGCGCGATCAGGCTGGCGCGCTCGCGGCGCGATTCGCCCATGCCGACGATGCCGCCGCAGCAGACGTTGATGCCGGCATCGCGCACGCGGGCCAGCGTATCGAGGCGGTCCTGGTAGGTGCGGGTGGTGACGACTTTGCCGTAGAACTCGGGAGCGGTATCCAGGTTGTGGTTGTAGTAGTCCAGCCCGGCCGCCTTGAGCTGTTCCGCCTGGCCTTCGCGCAGCATGCCCAGGGTGACGCAGGTTTCCAGCCCCAGCGCCTTGACCGCGCTGACCATTTCGGCCACGGCCTCCAGGTGATGCGGCTTGGGGCTGCGCCAGGCCGCGCCCATGCAGAAGCGCTGCGCGCCGCCTGCCTGGGCCGCGCGGGCGGCCGCCAGCACCTCGTCCAGCGGCATCAGCTTTTCCGCCTCCAGGCCGGTGTCGTAGCGCGACGACTGCGAGCAGTAGCCGCAATCCTCGGGACAGCCGCCGGTCTTGATCGACAGCAGGCTCGACAGTTGGATGCCGTTGGGGTCGAAGTGGGCGCGGTGCGTCTGCTGCGCGCGGTACACCAGGTCCATGAATGGCAGGTCATAGAGTGCCATCACGGCGGCGCTGCTCCAGGCAGGCGCCAGCGGCGTCTTGGGCGGTTTCGGAACGGGTAGGTAGGCGGTCTGCATGAACGGACTCCAGATGGCTCGCGGGGATCGCGCCGGACGCCCGGGGCGGGCGGCTCGATCGGCGGATCGTATGAAGCTGCGCAGGGGTTGCGCAATCTGGCGTCAGTCCCTGGCGTAGCAGGGGCGTTGTAAGTGCTTTCGCCGGAAATGGCGATTTTTAAAGACGGCCGGAATCTAACGCGGCGGTATCTTCGCCTAGCCGGCTGCCCGGATTATTTTGATTCAATTTGTAAGTTCAGGGGCTGCCGCCTGCCGCGGACTTGCCGCGCGCCTTCGGTTTTTCGTGCCCGGTGATGCCGCGGTCGCGCGCCCAGACGATGGCCGCGCTGCGCCGGTGCACACCGATCTTGCTGTAGATGGTTGCCACGTGGTTGCGCACCGTGTTGCGCGACAGGCGCAACTGACGCGCGATGGCGTCGTCGTCATGGCCCTGACACAACAGCCCCAGCACCTCGCGCTCGCGCGCCGTCAACTGCGCCAGCTCGGCCACGTCGCGGGTCGCCGGCGCGGGCGCGCGCAATTGCGCCAGTTTCTCGATGATGCCGCGGCTGAACCACGAGGTGTCCTGCATTACGGCTTCGATCGCGGTCAAGAGTTCGGTTTCGGTGCGCTTGCGTTCACTGATGTCCTGCAGCACCAGCAGCACGCGTTGTTCGCCGCCGATCATGACCGGCTCGGCCGACAGCAGGCAGTCGAGCTGCGCGCCTTCCGCCGTGACCAGCGCGGTTTCGCGGTTGCGCACGCTTTCACCGCGCGCCAGCGCGGCCGCCATGCCTTCGTACGGCCGTAGTCCGAGGGCGGTCAGTTCCTGGCCCTCGGCTTCTCCGGGCGCGACGCCGACCGCCTGGGCGTAGGCGTCGTTGATATCCAGCGCGCGCAACGAACTGCCTTCGCACAGCGCCATGGGCACCGGCGCCAGCCGGAAGGCCTTGGAAAACCGTTCTTCGCTCTGTTGCAAGGCTTCTTCGGCGCGCTTGCGCTTTTCCAGGTCGATGAAAGTGAACAGCATGCAGGGTTCATCCTGCATGTCTATCGGCTGGCCGGCGACGATCACGAAGCGGGCGCCGCCGTCGGCCAGTCGCAGCACGCCCTCGCGCTGGCCGATGGTCAGGCCGGCGTCGAGCTTGGCCACCGCCTCTTCCCGGTCTTCGCCGCCTTCCAGAACATCCAGTTCATAGGCCGACTTGCCCAGCACCGCATCGCGCGTCAGGCCGGTCATGTCGAGGAACCCCTGGTTCACTTTGACGTAGCGCAGGTCGGACAGGCGGCAGATGAGGGCGGGCGCGGGGTTGGCGGCGAAGGTGCGCTCGAAGCGCTGCTCGGCGTTGAGCTCGTCGGTCTGGTCATCCAGGATCAGCACGCGATAGTCGGCGCCTTCGTTGTCGAGCAGCAGGCCGCGCGCGCGGATGTTGCGCAGGAAGTCGGGGTCGTCCTTGCGGGTCAGGTCCAGCAGCAGATCGTCGAAGGCAATGCCGGCGGCCAGGCGGTCCAGCGGGTACTGCCGGGCCGGCACGCGGTGGTGGTTGCGGTAGGTCAGCGCGTAGCGTTTGCGGTAGCCTGCCGGCGTCTGTCCCAGTGCCTGCGGCGTGTCGGCCCCGTGCAGGGCCAGGGCACTGGCGTTGGCCCAGGCGATGGCGCCATCTGCTTCGAGCAGGATGATGCCTTCGTTCAGGCCAGCGATGATGTGTTGCAGGTGCTGGCGATGCGTGTGCGGGGCGGCGTTGCTGGCGGTCACGTGGGCCTCTTGGCTTGGCTGGCACAAGCCCACAGGATGCGTTGTGCAACGCGGCCTGTCCAGAGGATAAACGGACGAGGCGGGGGGAGGGCGGCACGGCGATGGCTTGCCGCGCAAAGCAAAAAAGCCCCGGAATCCGGAGCTTTTGGCGGGCGCCTTCTGGCGCAGTGCAGGAAGACTCCTGCGGAACAACTGGTCTTGCGGCTTGCTGGGATGCGCACAAGATGCCTGGCGGAGCGGACGGGGCTCGAACCCGCGACCCCCGGCGTGACAGGCCGGTATTCTAACCAACTGAACTACCGCTCCGCAGCGGTTTACTCGACGTTGCAGCTTACCCTCTTGTCAGGACGGCTTTGCAGATCCGGTCGGCGAGCCAGCGAACTGGCGTCCCCTAGGGGATTCGAACCCCTGTACTCACCGTGAAAGGGTGATGTCCTAGGCCTCTAGACGAAGGGGACCGGAACTTGCAACTGCTTCGACTACTGTACTACTTACTGCTTTACTGGTGGAGGTAAGCGGGATCGAACCGCTGACCTCTTGCATGCCATGCAAGCGCTCTCCCAGCTGAGCTATACCCCCAGAATCCCTGCTGTTCCAACCTGCAAACAACAAGGCTTACACCCTATAAATGCAAAAAGCCCCGAGGACGGAGCTCTTGAAAGGCACTGCGTAGAGCGCTTTTGGCGGAGCGGACGGGGCTCGAACCCGCGACCCCCGGCGTGACAGGCCGGTATTCTAACCAACTGAACTACCGCTCCGCAGCGGCATACTCAACTACTGTGTCACTTCAACTGCATCTTGTACTGCTGCCAGTAAGACTGGCGTCCCCTAGGGGATTCGAACCCCTGTACTCACCGTGAAAGGGTGATGTCCTAGGCCTCTAGACGAAGGGGACTTCGGACTTGCTTACTGCTTTCTTCGCTTTGGACTGGTGGAGGTAAGCGGGATCGAACCGCTGACCTCTTGCATGCCATGCAAGCGCTCTCCCAGCTGAGCTATACCCCCGTTCTTCTAATCAATACCAGCTTCCGTTCCACGTTTTCCGACTGCTTTCACGGTCGTTTTTCGTGTCTCGTTGCCGGTTTTGTTTAGTGCCGTTGGCGAAGAAACGAGATTATGCACGAACTAATTTCGGCGTGCAAGTCGGTTGGATGCAAAAAATGAAAAAGTTGCGTTGAAATCGCTTTCAGGGGGACATATGCGGGAAAGAGCCAGGCGCAAACCCGTGGCCCGGCCGCCCGGCCGGCGGCGCAAGGCCAGGCACGGTGTCAGCAAAATCAAAGGCTTGCGCCAGTGCTATCGTGGGCGTGGTTGTGGGCACGCGCAGCGCGGCCCGCCATGATCCGGCCGGCAGGAGATTTTTCGCATGATCACCAAGACTTCTTTTCCGACGCGACCGTTGGGGCGCAGCGACATGTCCATCACGCGGATCGGCCTGGGCGCCTGGGCCATGGGCGGCAACGCCTGGGCCATTGGCTGGGGGCCGCAGGATGACAGCGATTCCATCGCCGCGATCCGCCTGGCGGTGGATCGCGGCATCAACTGGATCGACACGGCCGCCGTCTACGGGCTGGGCCATGCCGAGGAGGTGGTGGGGCGGGCGCTGGCGCAGATGAGCCCCGACGACCGTCCCTATGTCTTCACCAAGTGCGGCCTGACCTGGTCCGCCGACCAGCCGCGGGCGACTCCGCGTCGCAGCGGCGCTCCGGCCAGCATCCGCCGCGAAATCGAAGGCTCGCTGCGGCGCTTGGGCGTGGAGCGGATCGACCTTTACCAGATGCACTGGCCGGCCGGCGACGGCACGCCGCTGGAAGCCTATTGGCAGGAACTGCTCGACCTGAAGCAGGAAGGCAAGGTGCGCGCGGTGGGCCTGTCCAATCACAATCTGGCGCAACTGCAGGACGCCGAGGCGCTCGGCCACGTCGAGTCGCTGCAGCCGCCGTTTTCCGCGATCCAGCGCGGCGCGGCCAACGACCTGATTCCGTGGTGTGCGCAGAATGGCACCGGCGTCATCGTCTACAGCCCGATGCAGTCAGGCCTGCTCAGCGGCGGCTTTTCCGTCGAGCGCGCGCAGGCCCTGCCAGCGGATGACTGGCGTTCGCGCAACGCCGAGTTCCAGGCGCCCAACCTGGCCCGCAACCTGGCGCTGGCCGAGGCGCTCAAGCCCATCGCAGAGCGCCATGGCACCACCCAGGCGGCGGTTGCGATTGCCTGGACGCTCGCGTGGCCGGGGGTCACCGGCGCCATTGTCGGCATGCGCAACACGGCGCAGGTCGATGGCGTGCTGGGCGCGGCGGAGCTGGAACTGGACGGGGACGACATGGCGCGCATCGCGGATGCGATCGAGCTTACGGGGGCGGGCGTGGGACCGCTGCGCCCGCTTGACGACAGCGGCGCGCTGCCCGCCGATCTGCTGCGCTGAGGCCGCGCCGGGCGAGCCGCCCGCTCCGCGCGGCGGGCCTGTCCGGATAGCGCCGGTGGGTTGGCGCTGGCAGAGGTCAGGCGCGGCGCGCGCGGCGGCCGAAGGCGGCAATGAGCGCCAGGCCGATCAGCGCCAGCGCCGACTTGTCGCCGAAGCGCGCATAGGGCGTCAGGCCGGTCATACCCTGTACCGAGACCGGCAGCACGCCCGGCTGCAGCGGCGCCAGTTGGGCCGCCACCTGGCCCTTGGCGTCGATGGCGGCGGTGATGCCGGTGTTGGTGGCCGTCAACATGGGGCGCGCGGTTTCGATGGTGCGCAAACGGCCGATCTGCAGATGCTGGCGCAAAGCCCAGGTATTGCCGAACCAGCCCAGGTTGCTGACGTTCACCAGGATGGTCGCGCCAGGTTCGCCGTTGGGGCCGGCTTGCAGCGCCGGCAGCAGGTCGGGGCCGAACAGGTCTTCGTAGCAGATGTTGAAGGCGATGTGCTGGCCGCCGACCGCGAATGGCGTCTGGCGTTCGGCGCCGCGGTCGAAATCGCCCAACGGGATGTTCAGCATCTCGACGAACCAGTGAAAGCCCGGCGGCACGTATTCGCCCCAGGGCACCAGATGGCGCTTGTCGTAGCGCATCGCGGTGCTGCCGCCAGTCAGTTGTTCCAGCGGCGTCTGGCCGTCGAAACCCATGACGCTGTTGGTGTAGCGGTCGCGGCCGCCGCGCACGTCGTGGATCGGCACGCCCATGGCGATCACGGCGCTCTGCCGCGCCGCCACCTGGCGCCAGACCTCCCAGACGCGCGGATCGAGCTGGTCCTGGAAGATCGGCAGCACGGTTTCCGGCAGGATCACCAGTTGCGGCGGCGGCACGCCCGGCGCCGGCGGCAGGGCCGTCAGCTCGAGGTGCCGGCGCAGACTCTGGTCCAGCAGCGCCGGGTCGAATTTCTGCGATTGCTCGATGTTGCCCTGGACCAGACGCACGTTCAGCGCATCGCCGCTGGGCGTGGACCAGTCAATGCGCGACAGCGGCCAGCCGGCGGCGGCCAGCGCCAGCGCCGCGCCGGCGGCAAGCGCGTGGCGACCGTCGCGCGGCTGCTTCTGCTGGCCCGCGGGACGCCACAGGCTGGCAATGGCGGCGGCGGCGAAGGCCGCCACCAGGGCCATGCCGTGCACGCCCAGCAGCGGCGCCCAGCCGGCGATGGGGCCGTCGATCTGCGCGTAGCCGATGTTGAGCCACGGAAAGCCGGTCAGCAGCACCGCGCGGATCCATTCGAAGCCCGCCCACAGCGCGCCCCAGGCCAATGTCCCGGACAGCACGCGTCCCGGCGTCGAATCGGCCGCAAGCGGGACGTAGCGCCGCGCCAGCGCACCGGCGGTGGCCGGGAACAGCGCCAGGAAGGCCGACAGCGCCAGCACCGCGGCCACGGCCAGCGGCGCGGCCAGGTCGCCGTAGCGGTGCAGGCTGATGAAGATCCAGTACAGCCCCAGCGCGTAGGTGGCGAAGCTGAACAGCCAGCCGCGCAGCCAGGCCTGGCGCGCCGAGGGCGCGTACAGCGTGACGCGCGCGGCCACCGCCAGCGCCAGGACCTGGACGATGGCCAGGGCCCAGTCCGGCAACGGACCGGGGGCGAAGGTGAGGGCGTGGATGGCGCCGGCCAGCGTCAGGCCGGCCGCGCCCAGCAGGAACGGACCGCGGGCGGCGCGGCTCATGCGTCGCTGTCGGGCGAGACGCCGCGGGACGGCGCCACGCGCTTGACGCGCAGCCAGATGGCACGGCGGGCGTCGCCGCGCGCCACTTCGAGCTTCAGGCCGTCGAATTCGGCGCTGTCGCCGCGGCGCGGGATGCGGCCCAACTGGCCCCCCATCCAGCCGCCGACGCTGTCGTACTCGTCGTCGGGCAACTGGCAGCCGAACACGTCGTTGAAGTGCGAGATGTCGGTGGCCGCCAGCACGCGCCACTGGTTCTCGCCTTCGGGAAAGATCGAGTCTTCCTCGGTTTCGTCGAATTCGTCCTCGATGTCGCCGACGATCTGCTCCAGCACGTCTTCCATCGTGACCAGGCCGGAGATGCCGCCATGCTCGTCGATGACGATGGCCTGATGGTTGCGGCTGGCGCGGAACTCGTGCAGCAGCACGTTCAGGCGCTTGGATTCGGGGATGAACACCGCCGGGCGCACCAGCGTGCGAACCTCGATGTCGGGTTCGAGCATGCAGCGCAGCAGGTCCTTGGCCAGCAGGATGCCGATGATGTTGTCGCGGTCGCCTTCGTAGACCGGGAACCGCGAGTGCGCGGTTTCGATCACGTTGGCCACCAGGTAGGGGATGGGCTGCGTGACGTCGAGCAGGTCCATGCGCGAACGCGGCACCATGATGTCGCCGACGGTGCCTTCGGACACGGCCAGCGCGCCCTTGATCATCTTGTAGGACTCCGCGTCCAGCAGGTCGCGGTCGTGGGCGGCTTCCAGGACGGCCTTGATGCCTTCACGGTCCTCGGGCTCGCGGCGCACGAGGGAAAGCAGGCGGTCTAGGAGGGATTTGTTGGCGGGTTTGGATGAGCGAGCGGGAGTCGCTTCGGGAGCAGGGTAAGGGTCAGACATCGTCCGGGAGGACAAGTTATGGAGGGGCCAGCATAACCGAATCTGGCGCCCGATTTGTAACGCCGCCCCCGAAAATGGGGCCAACCGACGCGATCTGCGCCTTGCTGGACGCCATTTCGCGCCGATTGCTCAGGGTTGACCCCAGGGGCTTGCGGATCAGGCGGCGGTGTAGGGGTCGGCGATGCCCATGCGGGCCAGCGTGGCGGTCTCCAGTGCTTCCATGCGGCGGGCGTCGCGGGCCTTGATGTGGTCATAGCCGAGCGAATGCAGCACCCCGTGCAGGGTCAGGTGGGCGGCGTGGTCGAGCAGCGCCTTGCGCTGTTCGCGGGCCTCGCGCACCAGCACCGGCACGCACATGACGATGTCGCCGCGCGCCACGCCCAGCGGGTCGACGCCGTATTCGAACGTCAGCACGTTGGTGGCGTAGTCGCGCTGGCGGAAATCGCGGTTCAGGCGGCGCCCCTCGGCCGCGCCCACCAGGCGCAGGCTGAGCTCGGCGGCGCTGAAGTCCACCAGGCCGTCCTCGGCCGCGGCGGCCAGCGCCCGTTCGGCCCAGCGCCGCAGGCGCCAGCGCGGCAGGCGCGGTTCCTCGACCCCGTACTGGACGGAAAGGGACAGGTCAGGCGTCATTTTCGGCGGCCCGGTCATAGGCATCGACGATGCGCGCCACCAGCGGATGGCGCACCACGTCGCGGCTGGTGAAGCGGGTGGTGGCGATGCCCTGCACGTCGTGCAGCACCTTGACGGCATGCGCCAGGCCGCTTTCCTGGCCGCGCGGCAGGTCCACCTGCGACGGGTCGCCGGTGATGACGGCCTTGCTGCCGAAGCCGATGCGCGTCAGGAACATCTTCATCTGTTCCGGCGTGGTGTTCTGCGCCTCGTCCAGGATGACGAAGGCGTGGTTCAGCGTACGGCCGCGCATGTAGGCCAGCGGGGCGATCTCGATGGTCTGTTTCTCGAACAGGCGCTGCACCTTCTCGAAACCCATCAGGTCGTACAGGGCGTCATACAACGGGCGCAGGTAGGGGTCGACCTTCTGCGCCAGGTCGCCGGGCAGGAAGCCCAGGCGCTCGCCGGCCTCGACCGCCGGACGCGTCAGCACCAGGCGCTGCACGGTGTCGCGCTCCATCGCGTCGATGGCGCAGGCCACCGCCAGCCAGGTCTTGCCGGTGCCGGCCGGGCCCACGCCGAAGGTGATGTCGTGCTTGAGGATGTTGTTCAGGTAGTCGCGCTGGCGCGGCGTGCGCGGACGCAGGTCGCTGCGCTTGGTGCGCAGGGCGATGGCGTCGCTGTCGTCGTCCAGCGACGGTAGCGGGTCGGCCTCGCGGGCCGGTGCGTCCTGCAGTTTCTCTTCCTGGCGGCCGACGCCGATCTCGACCAGCCCGAGCTGGATGTCGTCGACCGACAGGGCGCGGTGCACGGCCTGCTCATGGAAACGGCGCAGCACGCGGCCGGCCAATTCGGCCTTGTCGCCTTCGAGGGTGACGCGGCTGCCGCGGCGCGAGAGCTTCACGCCCATGCCGTCGGCCAGTTGGCGCAGGTTCTCGTCCAGCGGGCCGCAGAGGTTGGCCAGGTGGGTGTTGTCGCCGTCCAGGGTGACGACGGCGGGCATGCTGCGGCGGGCGCGGGGGCGGGAAGTGGTCATTCGGCCTCTTGGGAGTCGCGGTCGACGTCGGCCACCCGGGCGCGCAGCGAATTGGTGTGCGCTTCGGTGATGATGACGTCGACCATCTGTCCGATGAGCCGCGCGGGCGCGGCGAAATTGACGATGCGATTGTTTTCGGTGCGGCCCATCAGCTCGTTGGGGTCGCGCCGCGACGGGCCTTCCACCAGCAGGCGCTGGCGCGTGCCGATCATGTTGCGGGCGATGGCGGCGGCCTGTTCGTTGATCAGCGCCTGCAGGCGCTGCAGGCGGCGCAGCTTGACGTCCTGCGGGGTGTCGTCGTGCAGATCCGCGGCCGGCGTGCCGGGGCGGCGCGAGTAGACGAACGAGAACGAGGTGTCGAAACCGACGTCCTCGATCAGCTTCATGGTCTTTTCGAAGTCTTCCTCGGTCTCGCCTGGGAAGCCGACGATGAAGTCGGACGACAGCGTCAGGTCGGGACGCGCGGCGCGCAGGCGGCGCACCACCGACTTGAATTCCAGCGTGGTGTAGCCGCGCTTCATGGCCGCCAGCACGCGGTCGCTGCCGGCCTGCACCGGCAGGTGCAGGAACGACACCAGCTTGGGCAGGCGGGCGTAGGCGTCCACCATGCGCTGGGTCATTTCCTTGGGATGCGAGGTGGTGTAGCGGATGCGCTCGATGCCGGGGATCTCGTGCACGTATTCCAGCAGCATGGCGAAATCGGCGATCTCGTCGCTGTCGCTCATGCGGCCGCGGTAGGCGTTGACGTTCTGGCCCAGCAGGGTGACTTCCTTGACGCCCTGGTCGGCCAGGTCGGCCACTTCGACCAGCACGTCGTCGAACGGCCGCGAGACCTCTTCGCCGCGCGTGTACGGCACGACACAGAAGCTGCAGTACTTGCTACAGCCCTCCATGATCGAGACGAAGGCGGTGGCGCCGTCGACGCGCGGCGGCGGCATGTTGTCGAACTTCTCGATCTCGGGGAAGCTGATGTCGACCTGCGAGCGCCCTTCGGCGCGGCGGCGCTGGATCAGGTCGGGCAGGCGGTGCAGGGTCTGCGGGCCGAACACCACGTCCACGTAGGGCGCGCGCTTGACGATGGCCTCGCCTTCCTGGCTGGCCACGCAGCCGCCCACGCCGATCACCAGGTTCGGGTTGGTCTTTTTCAGGTGCTGCACGCGGCCCAGGTCGGAAAACACCTTTTCCTGGGCCTTTTCGCGCACCGAACAGGTGTTGAACAGGATGACGTCGGCGTCTTCCGGATTGTCGGTCAGCTCCAGCCCCTGGTCGCCGCGCAGCACGTCGGCCATCTTGTCCGAGTCGTACTCGTTCATCTGGCAGCCGAAGGTGCGGATGTACAGCTTGCGGGGAGCGCCGGTGGTGGCGGGGGCGGGGGGGACGGCGGCGCCGTCTTGCGCGTGGGGCACGCGCTTGAGGGAAGTTTCTTGCATGTCGGTCGCCGTGACGGGTGTAGATCCCGGGGGCAGTGGAGAGGGGAAAAGCGGAATTTTACCCCTTGCTGCAAATTTCCTCCTTGCGCAAGCAATGCAGAGTTACGATAGCTGGCCTTGGCCGGCTTCCCTGGCCGAGAACGATTATCCTTAAGCGATCGGTTCGATGACGACGAATCCCTCTCTTCCCCCGCAGGCCGCGCTGGCGCCGGGCGCCGTGGCGGCGCCGGACGAGTTCCGCAATCCGCTCTCGACCCGCGCCTGGTTGCTGGCCGGACTCGGCGTGGCCCTGGCGGCCGCGGTCTGTGCCCGGTGGGTCGATCTGCCACTGGCGATCTGGATCCGGCAATCGGTCAGCGATGGGGTCAACACCTCGTTCGAGTGGATCGGTGAATTGGGCGAAAGCGGCCGCTACATCGGCGTGGCGCTGGCGTTCTACGTCATCGGCCTGGTGGGCCTGGCGCGCGGCTGGCGCAATCCGGTGCGCATGAGCTATGCCAGCATGGCGCGCGGCAGCCTGCTGATGCTGTCGACCATGGCGGTTGGGGGGCTGGTGGTGCTGGTGCTCAAGCGCTCGGTGGCGCGGGCGCGCCCAGAGCTGTTCTTCGAGAAAGGCATCTACGGGCTGGGCGAATCGTTTTCGCGCGCCAACCAGTTCAATTCCTTTCCTTCCAGCCATACCTACGCCGCCTTCGCGGTGGCGGTGGTGCTGGGCATCCTGGCGCCGCGCTGGCGCTGGGCCTTCCTGTCGCTGGCCGCGCTGGTTGCCGCCAGCCGCCTGGTCAACCTGGATCACTACCTGTCCGACGTGCTGACCGCCGCCGCGATCGCCATCGCCGTCGGCCATCTGCTGGCGCCGCGGGTGCTCTGTAGCAAGTACCAGTGGCCGCTGCGCGCGCCGTGGCGCTGGTGGAAAAAGGGCTGATCCGGCCGTCGGACACGCGTTGCCACAGCAAAAGGTCGCCCGCGAGAGGCGACCTTTTTGCTTGCGCGGCGTCGCCTCAGGCGAAGGCCACGACCACGCGGCGGTTGGTGCGGCTTTTCTTTTCGATCTTGGTGACGGTTACCGCGCCGATTTCACGGGTGTTGGCCACATGCGTGCCGCCACAGGGCTGGATGTCCACACCGGGAATCTCGATGATGCGGATGCGCTCCGTGCCGGCCGGCGGCGCCGCGCCGATGGTGCGCACCAGATCCGGCTGGGCCGCCAGTTGCTCGGGCGTGATGGCGTTGACGGTGACGTCGGTGGCGGCCGTGATCAGCGCGTTCAGGCGCTCGGTCAGGTCGGCCTTGTCCAGGGTCGACTCGGGCAGGTCGAAGTCGATGCGCGCGGAATCGGGCGAGATGCTGCATCCCGTGACCGGCGCGGGCACCAGCGCGCCGAGCAGGTGCAGGCAGGTATGCAGGCGCATCAGCCGGTGCCGCCGGGCCCAGTCGATGGCAACCGTGACGCGCTCGCCCACCCCTGGAGGCGTCTCGCCCTCGGCCAGCACATGGATGATGCGGCGGCGGTCGTCGGCGTAGACCGTGTCGGCTAGCGCCAGCACGCGGCCGTCGGCCAGGGTCAGCGTGCCGCGGTCACCGGCCTGGCCGCCGCTGCGGGCGTAGCAGACGGTTTGGTCCAGCTCGACGCCGTCGGCGCCAACGGCGATGACGGTGGCATCGCACTGTCGTTCATAGGGCGCGTCGTCAAAGCGCTTGCGGGTCACGCTCATGGGGAAGTCTCCGTGTCGTCGTTCGTGTCAGGCGAGGGTCTTGATGCCCCGCGGGGTTTCGATGGCTGCGCGCAGGCGCGGCGGTCCGTCCGCCTGTTCGACCGTGATGAGTTGGCCCGCGCCCAGCCACGCCAGTCCCTGGCGCAGCAACGCCGCGCGCGGGTGGCTGCCGGCCAGCGACACCAGCGCCAGCGGCTGGCGCGGCAGGCTGATGCCCGGATAGGCGTCCACATCCCACTGGATCAGCGTCGGCAGCAGGCCTTCGCCGGCAGCCTCGCCGCCGTCGCGCCAGGTCGGCAGGCTGCCGTCGTCGGGCACGGTCAGCCGCCAACGCAGGTCGCCGCGCGTCATGGGGATGGCGGGGGCGATGCGGTCAGGGTGGCGCGCCTGCAAAGCGCTCAAGTCGTCGGGCGCCTGGACGCGCGCCGCCCAGTGCGCCAGGAACGGCCCTTCGGCCAACCGCGCCCGCATGGCCGGCTGGTCCAGCCCGAACCAGCGCGGCCGCTGCGGCGCGGGCGCGTCCGGGTCGATGGCGATCACCTCCAGGTACACGCCGCCCGCCATGCCCAGCACGCGGTTGTGGGTGCCCATGCGCGGATGCGCGCCGCCGCCCGTGGGCGCGACGCCCAGCAGGTCGGCCACGTGGCGCGTGCCGCTGTCCAGGTCGGCGGCGGCGACGACGAGATGATCGAGAGCGAGTTTCATGAGGCCTATGGTAGCGAATAAGGAGGCGGCCGTACCCGTACACCCGGCGGGCGGGGCAGCGGTACAGTGCGGGGCTAACTTCTGGTTGTGCTAGGCCGCGACGCTGATCCCGGCAGTGTCGGGGGGGCCGGTAGTACGCGTCATGGTCGTTTCTTGTGGGGCCCATTGCGGGCCTGAACCTGTTTGAGCCGCCCGGTGATCAGGGCAATGTCGGGCCGCGGCGTGAAAACGCCCGATTTGGACTTCTTCTGGAATGCATGCGGTACATGCACGCCGTTGCCAATGCGTATCAGGCAGACGGCGCGGAATGTATCGCCCCGATGATCGTCGACCAGTTCAAACACGTCCGGCCCCAGTCCGTGCCATGGCTTGGACGCGGCCGGTCGCCGGCCCGACTGCACGATGAACAGACTCATCCCCAAGTGTTTCTGAACGGCCAGCGGGAAGGCCTGTAAGTCCCTTTTCGAGGAACCTTCCCAATACAGGGGGCGAGCGCGTTCGATAAACACGAACATACCTGTTCGGATATAACTGTCGACCTCCGCAGCGACGGCTGTGGCAAAGGTATCCGCATGTAGGATGGGGGGCTATTCGTAGTGACCGAGGGGGCCTGCGCCAGGATCCGCGGCGCATAAAAAAACCCGCCACAGCGGGCGGGTCTTGCGGAGCGAGAAGCGACTCAGGCGACTTCGCCTTCCTCGCCTTCCTTCTTGGCCGGCTTGATCAGGTCTTCGCGCTTGACGCCCATCCACATCGCCAGCGCGGCGGCGACGAACACCGATGAGTAGATGCCGAACCAGATGCCGATGGTCAGGGCCAGGGCGAAGTAGTGCAGGGTGGGGCCGCCGAAGAACAGCATGGCCAGCACCATCATCTGGGTCGAGCCGTGGGTGATGATGGTGCGCGAGATGGTCTGGGTGATGGCGCTGTTGATGACTTCCTGCACGTTCGCCTTGCGGTACTTGCGGAAGTTTTCGCGGATCCGGTCCATGATGACCACGGATTCGTTCACCGAGTAGCCCAGCACCGCCAGCACGCCGGCCAGCACCGACAGCGAGAATTCCCACTGGAAGAAGGCGAAAAAGCCCAGGATGATGACCACGTCGTGCAGGTTGGCGAGCACGCCGGCCACGGCGAACTTCCATTCGAAACGGAAGCCCAGGTAGATCATGATGCCGATGACCACCATCAGCAGCGCCATCAGGCCGTTGTGCAGCAGTTCCTGGCCCACCTGCGGCCCGACGAACTCGACGCGGCGCAATTCCACGCCCTGGTCGGCGGCCTTCAGCGCGGCCAGCACGGTTTCGCTTTGGGTGGCCGACGTCTGGCCTTCCTGCAGCGGCAGGCGGATCATGACGTCGTGCGAGGTGCCGAAGTTCTGCACCTGGAAGTCGGTGTAGCCCAACTTCGAGACCACGCCGCGCACGCTTTCAAGCTGCGCCGTCTGGGCGTAGTTGACTTCCATGACCGTGCCGCCGGTGAATTCGATCGACAGGTGGAAGCCGCGCGTGATGATGAAAAAGACCGCCGCCACGAAGGTGACGAGGCTGATGATGTTCAGCACCAGCGCGTGGCGCATGAACGGGATGGTGCGGTGGATCCGGAAAAATTCCATGTTTTGCCCTGGCTAGTCGGTGACGGGCGGCGTGGCCGCCCGTGTCCATGTTCAGTTGGTCTTCGGCTTCCAGACTTCGCCGATGGAGATCGACGTGAGTTTCTTCTTGCGGCCGTACCAGAGGTTGGCCAGCGCACGCACGCCCACGACAGAGGAGAACATCGAGGTCAGGATGCCCAGGCAGTGGACCACCGCGAAACCGCGGATCGGCCCCGAGCCGAATGCCAGCAGGGCCAGGCCGACAATCAGCGTGGTGAGGTTGGAGTCGAGAATCGTGCCCCAGGCGCGCTCGAAGCCATGGTGGATGGCCTGCTGGGGCGATGCCCCGTTGCGCAGTTCCTCGCGTATCCGCTCGTTGATCAGCACGTTCGAGTCGATCGCCATGCCCAGTGTCAGCGCGATGGCCGCGATGCCTGGCAGCGTCAGCGTGGCCTGCAGCATGGACAGCAGCGCCAGCAGCAGCAACACGTTGAACGTCAGGCCGATCGTGGAGAACACGCCGAACAGGTGGTAGTAGAGGATGATGAAGACGGCGATGCCGATGAAGCCGTACAGGGTCGAATGGAAGCCCTTCGAGATGTTGTCGGCGCCCAGGCTCGGGCCGATGGTGCGCTCCTCGATGATCGACATCGGCGCGGCCAGCGCGCCGGCGCGCAGCAGCAGCGCGGTGTCGGCCGCTTCCTCGGAGCTCATGCTGCCCGAGATCTGCACCTGGCCGCCGGCGATTTCGCTGCGGATGACCGGCGCGGTGACCACTTCGCCCTTGCCGTTCTCGAACAGCAGGATGGCCATGCGCTTGCCGATGTTGTCGCGGGTGACGTCGCGGAAGATGCGCGCGCCCTTGGAGTCCAGCGTCAGGTGGACGGCGGCCTGCTGGGTCTGCGAGTCGCGGCCGGGCTGGGCGTCCTGCAGGTTTTCACCGGTCAGCAGCACCTGGCGGCGCACCAGGATCGGACGGCCGTCGCGGTCGGAATAGCGTTCCAGGCCGAATGGCACGGTGCCGCCCAGCAGCGCGGCCTGCGCGGCCGGAGAATCGTCGACCATGCGGATTTCGAGGGTGGCGGTGCGGCCCAGCAGTTCCTTGGCCTTGGCCACGTCCTGCACGCCCGGCAGTTGCACCACGATGCGGTCCGAACCCTGTTGCTGGATGACCGGCTCGGCCACGCCCAGTTCGTTGATCCGGTTGTGCAGCGTGTTGATGTTCTGCTTGAGCGCCGAGTCCTGCACACGGGTGACCGCGGCGGGGTTCAGCGCGCCCAGCAGCAGCAGCTTGCCGTTTTCTTCGCTTTCGGTGAATTCGAGGTCGGGCAGGCGGCTGCGCAAGGTGGCGATGGCGCGGTCGCGATCCTGGGCGTTGGCGAAGGTGGCGGCCACGCTCATGCCGGAACGCTCGACCCCGGCCACGTTGACCTTCTGGTCGCGCAGCACCGAGCGCACGTCGGCGGCCAGCGAGTCGTAGCGGGCGGTCAGGGCGCCCTGCATGTCAACTTGAAGCAGGAAATGGACGCCGCCGCGCAGGTCCAGCCCCAGATACATGGGCTTGGGCTCGAACCAGCCCAGCGCGCGCATCCAGGCGGGCGAAGCGGGCAGCAGGTTCAGCGCCACGGTGTAGTGCGGGTCGCCCTGCACCGTGTTGAGGGATTTGTCGATCAGGTCGCGCGCCTGCAGTTGCAGGTCGGTCGAGGCGAAGCGGGCGCGCACGGTGCCGAGCGTGCCGTTCTGTTCGTAGTAGACCCCGTCGTTGGGGATCTTGGCGTCGGCCAGTACCTGCTCGACCCGGTCGCGCATGGCCGGGTCCACCTTGATGGTGGCCTTGGCGCTGGAGACCTGGACGGCGGGCGACTCGCCGTAGAAATTGGGAAGCGTATACAGCAGGCCGATAAGGACCGCAATCAGGACCGTAATGTACTTCCAGAGGGGATAGCGGTTCATTGCCGGCTACGTCATGTCAGAGTGGAGAAAAGGCCGTCCGGGCGGCGGGCGCGGCGGACGGCGAGGCAGTTGCGCCGTCGGGCCCGGGGCCCGGCGGCGCGGCTCCCATGGGACGCTTACAGGGCCTTGATGGTTCCCTTGGGCAGAACGGTCGACACCGACGACTTCTGCATGATGATCTCGACCGGCTTGTCGGCCAGTTCCGAGACCTCGACCGTGACGTAGCTGTCGTTTACCTTGGTGACCTTGCCCAGCATGCCGCCGGCGGTCACGACTTCGTCGCCCTTGGCCAGGGCGGCGATCAGGTTGCGGTGTTCCTTCTGGCGCTTCATCTGGGGACGGATCATCAGGAAGTAGAGGATCACGAACATCAGGATGATGGGCAGCATGCCCATCAGCGCATTGCCTTCAGGGGCGGCCTGGGCCACGACGAGGCTGGCGGTATCGATAGCGGACATGTAATTCTCCTGCGTTTGGTCTGTTTGGGTTTGTTTGTATCGTGCTGTCGACGATCTTGTTCTGCGCCCATCCCCGCGCGAGCCATGGATAGGGCAAGCCGACTATTGTAGCGAGGTTATCCCGGGCTACCAGTCACGGCCTGTGCGCAGTGATGGGGGCGGATCGCCAAATAAAAAGCCCCGACGATCTCGTGGTTTTCACTAGGTCGGCCGTCGTTTGCTCCTCCCGCTACTCCACCCCGCGCGCCCGGTCGGCCGCGAACTGCGCGCGCCAGGCATTGAAGCGGCCCTCGGCGATGGCCTCCCGCATTTCCTTCATGATGGTCAGGTAGAAATGCAGGTTGTGCAGCGTGTTCAGGCGCGCGCCGGTGATCTCGTTGGCGCGCTGCAGGTGGTGCAGATAGGCGCGCGAAAAGTTGGCGCAGGTGTGGCAGGCGCAGCTCGGGTCCAGCGGGCGGGTGTCGTCGCGGTACTTGGCGTTGCGGATCTTGACGTCGCCGAAACGGGTGAACAGCCAGCCGTTGCGGGCGTTGCGCGTCGGCATGACGCAGTCGAACATGTCGACGCCACGGCTCACGCCCTCGACCAGGTCTTCCGGCGTGCCCACGCCCATCAGGTAGCGCGGCGCCTGGGCCGGCAGCTTGGGCGTCACGTGCGCCAGGATGCGCATCATGTCTTCCTTGGGCTCGCCCACCGACAGGCCGCCGATGGCGTAGCCGTGGAAACCGATGTCCTGCAGGCCGGCCAGGGACTCGTCGCGCAGTGATTCGTACATGCCGCCCTGCACGATGCCGAACAGCGCGTTGGGGTTCTGCAGCCGGTCGAACTCCTCGCGCGAGCGGCGCGCCCAGCGCAGCGACATGCGCATCGAGCGGGCCGCTTCCTCGACGGTCGCGGGGCGGCCGTCGATCTCGTAGGGCGTGCACTCGTCGAACACCATGACGATGTCCGAGTTCAGCGAGCGCTGGATGCGCATCGATTCCTCGGGCGTCAGGAACAGGCGGGCGCCGTCGATGGGCGAGGCGAACTTCACGCCTTCCTCGGTGATCTTGCGCATGCCCTGCAGGCTGAACACCTGGAAACCGCCCGAGTCGGTCAGGATCGGCTTGTCCCATTGCATGAAGCCGTGCAGGCCGCCGTGCTTTTCCATGATTTCCGTGCCTGGGCGCAGCCACAGGTGGAAGGTGTTGCCCAGCACGATCTGCGAACCGATGTCCTTGAGCTCGTGCGGCATCATGGCCTTGACGCTGCCGTAGGTGCCCACGGGCATGAAGATGGGCGTTTCCACCACGCCGTGGTTGAGCGTGATGCGGCCGCGGCGGGCGCCGCCGTCGGTGTCGAGCAGTTCGAAATTCAGTCCGGTCATGGGGCGGGGGATTCGATGAACATGGCGTCGCCGTAGCTGAAGAAGCGGTAGCGCTGGGCCACGGCGTGGGCGTAGGCGCGGCGGATCGGCTCGACGCCGGCCAGCGCCGACACCAGCATCAGCAGGGTCGACTGGGGCAGGTGGAAATTGGTGACCAGCGCGTCGATGACGCGGTACTGGTAGCCGGGGGTGATGAACAGGCGCGTGTCGCCTTGGGCGGCGGCCAGCGGCAGGCCCGGGGCGGTGCGGCCCTCGGTCTGGGCGGCGGCCGATTCCAGGGCGCGCACGCTGGTGGTGCCGACCGCGATCACGCGGCCGCCGCGGGCGCGCGTTGCGGCAATGGCGTCCACCGTGGCTTGCGGCACCGTGAACCATTCGGCGTGCATGATGTGGTCGGCCAGCTTGTCCACGCGCACCGGCTGGAAGGTGCCGGCGCCGACGTGCAGCGTGACGAAGGCGCGCTCCACGCCCAGCGCCGCCAGGCGGTCCAGGGTGGGCTGGTCGAAGTGCAGGCCGGCGGTCGGGGCCGCCACGGCGCCCGGTTCGCGGGCGTAGACGGTCTGGTAGCGGTCGTCGTCGCCGGCATCGGCGGCATGCGTGATGTAGGGCGGCAGCGGCGTGGCGCCGTGAGCATCCAGCAAGTCCAGTACCGGGCCGGGGAAGCGGATGTCGAACAGCTCGCCCTCGCGGCCCAGCACCGTGGCGTCGAAGGCGTCGGCCAGCCGCAGCACCATGCCGGCGCCGGGCGATTTGCTGGCGCGCACGTGCGCCAGGGCGCGGTCGGTGTCGATGATGCGCTCGACCAGCACCTCGACCTTGCCGCCGGTGATCTTGTGGCCGGCCAGGCGCGCCTTGATGACGCGGGTGTCGTTGAACACCAGCAGGTCGCCGGGGCGCAGCAGTTTTTCCAGGTCGGCGAACTGGCGGTCATGCAGATTGCTGGCGCCATCCAGGTGCAGCAGGCGGCTGCCCGTGCGCTGGGCGGCGGGCGTCTGCGCGATGAGCTCGGGAGGCAGCTCGTAGTCGAAATCGGAAACGGTAAGGGCTTGCACGCGGGTATCGGTATCAGGGGCGGGCGCGGCCTGGGCCGGCCGCCGGGCCGCCGGATGGGGCGGCGGCAAAAAAGCGAGCCGGACCTGTCGGCTCGGCTCTGGGCAACTATCTATTGTAAAGGGGCTGGCGAAAACGGCGCCCGGACGGCGCGGCGCCTCAGCGCCCGCCGCGCCAGCCGAGCCGGCGCGAACAGTCGGTGGCGGCGGCCATCAGGGCCCGCAGCGGCGCGCCGTCCGGCGCCAGGTCGAAGCCGCCGTGCAGTCCCAGGCCGGTGATGGCCCCGGCCAACTGGCCCTGGGCGTCCAGCACCGGCAGCGCGGCCGAGTCGATGCCGTGCAGCAGGTGGCCGCTGACGCTGGCGTAGCCGCGTTGGCGCGTGGCCTGCCAGCGCGCCCGCAGCGCGGCGGCGGGATCGGCCGGGTCGAGCGGCAGGCCGCTGGCGGCTGGATCGTCCAGTAACTGCGCGGCGTCGGCACCCTGGCGCCGCGCCGTGTCCCATTCGGCCAGCGCGCGCGGCAGAGCCAGCGCCTCTGGCAGCCAGGCCGCAAAGACGCGCCCTGTGGCGCTGTTGAGCAGCGGCAGGACCGAGCCGACGCGCACGTTCACCGTGACCGGCAGCCGCGCGTCCCGCCACTGGACGATGGTGGGGCCGTGCTGGCCCCAGACCGAAAGGAAGACGGTCTGGCCGATGGCCGCGCTCAGGTCTTCCAGGCAGCCGGCCGCCGCGTTGACGAAATCCACCTCGGCCAGCGCCGCCAGACCGGTGTGCAGGGCCTGCGGTCCGAGGCGGTAGCGGGCGCTGGCGGGGTCCTGCTCGACGTAGCCGCGCCGCTCCAGTGACACCAGGTAGCGGTGCGCCTTGGCGCGAGGCATGTCCAGGCTGCGGCCCAGTTCGGACACCGACACGGCGCCACCCAGCTCGGCCAGCCGGGTCAGGACGTCCAGGGCGGTTTCGGCAGACTGGATGCCGGTGCTGCTTTCTGTTGACATCAGTTCGTCTCTTATTAGAATACGTGTATCACTAAAAAATACATCAGCGTGCCGTGGCGGACAAACCCCGTGCCGGATGACCGGCCGGGGCGCAGGCGGACAAAGACGGAGACAAGCAATGAAGATGTCCATCTTTTCGGTGCAGGACCACTACCCCGACCAGCCCCGCAGCCTGGGCCAGCTCTACGGCCAGGTGCTGGAGCAGGCGCGCCGCGCCGAACAACTGGGCTACGACACCTTCTGGGTGGCCGAGCACCACTTCCATGAATACGGCGCGGTGCCCAACCCGGCCGTGTTTCTGGCGGCGCTGTCGCAGCAGACGACGCGGCTGCGGCTGGGCACGGCGATCTCGATCCTGACCTTCCACAACCCGCTGACGGTGGCCGAAAACTATGCCCTGGTGGACCAGCTTTCGCAAGGCAGGCTGTCACTGGGCGTGGGGTCGGGCTACCTGAAGCACGAGTTCGAGGGCTACGACGTGGATCCGACCACCAAGCGCGAGCGCTTCGACGAAAATCTGATGCTGGTCGAGCGCCTGCTGGCCGGCGAGCGCGTCAGCCATGAAGGCAAGTACAACCGCATCCACGAGGTGCGCCTGAACGTGCAGCCGGTGCAGCAGCCGGTGCCGGTGTATGTGGCGATCCTGCGCCGCGAGGCCGCCTACCACGTCGGCCGCCAGGGCCGCCGCATGTTGTTCGTGCCCTACGCGGCCGTGGACAACTTCGAAGAGATCGGCCTGATGATGCAGGACTACCGCCGCGGCCTGGCCGAGGCCGGCATCGAGGACGCCAGCGGCATGGCGGCGGTGGCGCTGCACACCCACGTGGCCGCGACCGACGACCAGGCCCGCGAGCGCGCCGCCCGCGCCTTCGACCTGTACGTGGACACCCGCCTGTATGCGCGCAAGCAGGTCTACGACGACATCATCGCCAGCGGCCTGTCGCTGTTCGGCTCGGCCCGCACCGTGGCCGACAAGCTGGCGCGGCTGGCCGACATGGGCCTGGACCACGTCATGAGCCTGCATAACTTCGGCCTGATGCCGCAGGCCCTCGTGCTGGATTCGATGCAGCGGCTGATGGACGAGGCCATGCCGCTGTCGGGCGTGCGCCCGGCCAACGCGGTGCCGGCCTGAACGGGCTCGTCGCGGGAGCCGCCATGAGCGCCAGCCTCGAACTCAGCCCGGCCCGTCTGCGCCGGGCGCTGGGCCGCTACGCCACCGGCGTCACGGTGGTGACCGCCGCCGGCGCCGACGGGCCGATCGGCCTGACCGTCAATTCCTTCGCTCCGGTGTCGCTGGAGCCGCCGCTGGTGCTGTGGAGCCTGCGGCGCGCCAGCATGCATTACGCCGACTTCACCACCCGGGGCGGCTTTGCCATCCATGTGCTGGGGGCGCCGCAGCGCGACCTGGCGCGGGTGTTCTCGCAGCCGGTGGCCGACCGCTACGCCGGACTGGACTGGTACGCCACCGAAGACGGCATCCCCGTGTTCGATGATTGCGCCGCCCGCTTCGAGTGCATCACCCGCCAGGTGCTGGAAGTGGGCGACCACGCCGTGCTGATCGGCGAGGTGCGGCGCCTGCACGCGCCGGACCATCACGGCGGCGCCCTGGTTTTCCATGACGGCGTTTTCCTGTCGCACCTGGAGGATCCCGTCGTATAACGCTTTCTACGCCGTAGCGGATCGGCAAGACGCATAACGATATCCGCGCCCCAAAGGAGATACCGCATGACCCCTCGTAGCACTTTGACGGCCGCGTTGGCGGCCCTGCTGGTGGCGGGCGCCGCGCCCGCCCTGGCGCAGGTGAAGATCGGCGCCACCCTGTCCACCACTGGTCCCCAGGCCTCGCTGGGCATTCCCGAACGCAACACCATCAGCCTGCTGCCCACCGAGATCGGCGGCGCCAAGGTCGAGTACGTGGTGCTGGACGACGCCTCCGACCCCACCCGTGCGGTCAGCAATTCGCACAAGCTGATCTCGGAAAACCAGGTCGACCTCATCATCGGCTCGAGCACCACTCCCAACACCATGGCCATGCTGGATACGGTGTCCAGCGGCGCCACCCCGGTGATCACGCTGGCTTCGTCGGCGCGCCTGATCGACCCGGTGGACGACAAGCGTCGCTGGATCTTCAAGACGCCGCATTCCGACTCGCTGATGGCCGAGGGCATTGCCCGCCATGCCGCCGCCAACGGCGTCAAGAAGCTGGCCTTCATCGGTTTCAACAACGCCCTGGGAGAGACCTTCTGGGTGGAAGTGGAAAAGGCCGCCAAGCGCCACGGCATCGAGATTGTCGGCAAGGAAAGCTTTGCCCCGACCGACACCTCGGCGGTGGCGCAGACCCTCAAACTGGTGGGCGCCGCGCCCGATGCCGTGGTGGTGGGGGCCTCCGGCACGCCGGCGGCGATGCCGGCGCGGGCGCTGCGCGAGCGCGGCTACCAGGGCAGGATCTACTTCAACCACGGCGTGGCCAACAACGACTTCCTGCGCGTGTGTGGCGCGGCCTGCGACGGCGCCTGGGTGCCAGTGGGGCCGGTGATGGTGGCCGGCCTGCTGCCGGACACCCATCCGGTCAAGGCCACGGCGCAGGCCTTCGCCAGGAAGTACGAGGTTGCCAACGGCCCGGGCAGCGTTTCGCTGTTCGCCGCCTACACCTGGGATGCCGGACTGCTGCTGCAGCAGGCGGTGCCGCAGGCGTTGAAAAAAGCCAAGCCCGGCACCCCGGAGTTCCGCGCGGCGCTGCGCGACGCCCTGGAAAACATCAAGGACCTGCCGACCGCCACCGGCGTGGTCAACATGAGCCCGACCGATCACAACGGCCTGGACGAGCGCGCGCTGGTCATGGCGACCGTGGCCGGCGGCAAGTGGCAGTTGCAACGCTAGCGTTGCGCCCGGGCGGCGGCGCGGCGCCCGCCGGGGGCGGCGCAGGCCGCGGGCAGGGCGCCGCCGCCTGTTTCGGCGCGTGGCGCCGCCCGTAATCGTCCCAGGTTTTGTATGCTCACGGTTTTGCAGGACGAGCAACCGGGTGGACAGGGCATGACGGGACTAGGGAAAAAGCGTGTGGGCGGGCTGTGGCAATGGCTGGCCGGTGGACTGCTGGCCCTGGCGGCCGGTGCCGCGTGCGCCCAGGTGCCGGGCCTGCCGCCCAGCGTGGTCAACGCCTGGAAAGCCAGCAAACTGCCTGACAGTTCGCTGTCGCTGGTGGTGCAGGAAGTCGGCGGGCCGAGGCTGGCGGCCCTGAACGCCAAGGAAGCGCGCAACCCGGCCTCGGTGATGAAGCTGGTCACAACCTGGGCGGCGTTGTCCGAACTGGGGCCGAACTACGTCTGGCGCACCGCCTTCATGACCGAGCCCGGCGCCCGGCCCGACGCCAAGGGGGTGCTGCCCGGACCGCTCTACCTGCGCGCAGGCGGCGATCCGCAATTCCTGATGCAGGACCTGTGGGTGCTGCTGCGCGAGCTGCGCCTGCGCGGCGTCAAGCAGATCAACGACCTGGTGATCGACCGCAGCATCTTCGGCCAGGTCGCCACCGACCCCGGCGCCTTCGACGGCGCGCCCGACCGAGCCTACAACGCCAGTCCCGACGCCCTGATGGTGGGCTTTGGCGCCGTGCGCATCCTGTTCACCCCGGATCCCGTCGCCAATAAATGGGTGCCGCTGATCGACCCGCCGCTACCCGGCCTGAAGATCGAAGGCCGGGTCGAATGGAGCGAGGCCCGCTGCCCGGGCGCGCCGGTGGTGTCGACCGATCCGGTCATCACCCAGCAGGGCGTCACCCTGCGCATCAGCGGCAAGGTTGCCGGCTCCTGCGGTGAATTCGACCTATACCGGCTGGCGCTGTCGCAGACCGACTACGCCACCGCGCTGTTCCGCCTGTTGTGGAAGGAACTGGGCGGCACGTTCAAGGGTCAGGTGCGTTCCGGCATGGTGCCGGGCGACGCCGTGGTGCTGGCCTCGCACGATTCGCCGACCCTGGCCGAGGTCATCCGCCAGATCAACAAGCGCAGCAACAATGTCATGGCGCGCACGCTGCTGCTGACCCTGGGCGCCGAGCGCGGCCGCCGGCCCGCCACGGTGGCCAGCAGCGGCAGCGTGGCCAAGAGCCTGCTGGCCCGGCAGGGCCTGGACATGCCGGAACTGGTGATCGACAACGGCGCCGGGCTGTCGCGCGAGGCGCGGGTGTCGGCCGATAGCCTGGCCTCGATGCTGACCCTGGCCTGGAGCTCGCCGGTCATGCCGGAGTACATCGCATCGCTGGCGATCGCCGGCGTCGACGGCACCGTGCGCCGCCGCATGAAAGGCGACGGCACGCTCGGCATGGCCCATCTGAAGACCGGGTCGCTGCGCGATGTGCGCGCGATCGCCGGCTATGTGCTGGGCGCCAGCGGCAAGCGCTACGTGGTGGTCAGCATCGTCAACCACGAGCAGGCCGGCGCCGTGCGCGCCTTCGATGACGCCCTGATCGCCTGGCTGGCCGAACAATAAAGGTTGACGCGGCCCCTGCATCCTCCTGCCAAACCGATTACGATTCTCGGGCGTGCGCCATGTGCCGGCGGCGCCTGAGGCGAACCAACCCTGCCTATCAATATTCTGGAGATTTACGCACATGCCCGTGCACGAAATCCGCCATCCGCTGATCCGCCACAAGCTCGGCATCATGCGGCGCGCCGACCTCAGTACCAAGAGCTTCCGTGAACTGTCGCAGGAAGTGGGCGCGTTGCTCACTTACGAAGCGTCCAAGGACCTGCCGCTGGCGCCCGCCACGGTCGAGGGCTGGTGTGGCCCGGTCCAGGTCGAGAAGATCGCCGGCAAGAAAGTCACCGTGGTGCCGATCCTGCGCGCCGGCATCGGCATGCTGGACGGCGTGCTCAGCCTGATTCCTGGCGCCAAGGTCAGCGTGGTGGGCGTGGCCCGCAATGAAGAAACCCTGGAGGCGCACACCTACCTGGAGCGCCTGGTGGGCGAACTCGACCAGCGCCTGGCGCTGATCGTCGACCCGATGCTGGCTACCGGCGGTTCGATGGTCGCGGCCATCGACCTGCTCAAGCGCGCCGGCTGCAAGGAAATCCGCGCGCTGGTGCTGGTGGCGGCGCCCGTCGGCATCGACGCGGTGCTGTCCAAGCACCCCGATGTGCAGATCTACACCGCTTCCATCGACGACGGCCTGAATGAGCACGGCTACATCATGCCGGGCTTGGGCGATGCCGGCGACCGCATCTTCGGCACCACCCAGAAGACCGACTGACATCGTCCCGGGGCGATGTGGCCCGGGACGCGACCGGCCGTTACGCCGCCAGTCGCTGCGGCGCCCCTTGCAGGTGTTCGCCGAACCAATGCAGGGATTGCGCCAGCCCGGCCACTTCGCCCACGATCAGCAGGGCGGGCGAGCGGATGGCATGGGACCGTGCCAGTTGCGGCAGGTCGCGCAGCGGGCCCGACAGCACCCGCTGGCCGGGGCGGCTGCCGTTCTCTACCAGCGCGAACGGGGTGTCCGGCGCGCGGCCATGCTGGGTCAAGCGCTGCGTCAGCCGTTCCAGTTGGCCCACGCCCATGTAGAACGCCAGCGTCTGCCGCTCGCGCGCCAGCGCCGGCCAATCCAGATTGTCTTCGTCTTCGCGGCAGTGCGCTGTCACCAGGCGCACCGACTGGGCGTGCTCCCGGTGGGTCAGCGGAATGCCGGCGTAGGCGGCGCAGGCCAGCGCGGCGGTGATGCCGGGCACGACTTCATAGCGCACGCCGTGCGCGCGCAGGTGTTCCAGTTCCTCGCCGCCACGGCCGAAGATGAAGGCATCGCCGCCCTTCAAGCGCACTACGCGGCGGCCGGCGCGGGCGTGCTCGACCAACAGGGCGTGGATGCGCGCCTGGGTGGCGTGGTGATCCTCGCCGGGCAGCTTGCCCACCGCGATGCGCTCGGCGTCGCGGCGCGCCAGCGACATGACTTCGTCGCTGACCAGCCTGTCGTACAGGATCACGTCGGCTTCGTTCAGCGCCCGCAGCGCCTTCAAGGTCAGCAGGCCGGGATCGCCGGGGCCGGCGCCCACCAGCACCACGCTGCCTTCGGCCGGCGCCAGCGGCCGGGCCAGCGCCGAGTCGAGCGCGGCCGCCGCGGCCTCGGGCCGCTGCTGGCGCAGCAGGCCGGCCACCGGACCGTCCAACAGCCAATCGTAGAAGCGGCGCCGCGCGCCCAGGTCGGGATGGCTGGCACGGATGCGGGCGCGGTAGCGTTCGGCCAGGGCGGCCAGGTGGCCCAGGCTGTGGTCGAACAGCGATTCGATGCGTTCGCGCAGGCGCCGCGCCAAAACCGGCGCCACGCCCGACGATGAAATGGCCACGATCACCGGCGAGCGGTCGACGATGGACGGCACCTGGAACGAAGACAGCGCGGGATCATCCACCACATTGCAGAACAGGCGGCGGGTCGCGGCGGCCTCGGACACGCTGGCGTTGACGTCGCGGTCGTCGGTGGCGGCTACCACCAGCCAGGCGCCGTCGAGCCAGGCCGGATCGAAGCGGCCGGGCAGGTGACGGATGCGGCCCTCGGCCGCCAGGGCGGCCAGGGCCGTCGTCAGCTCGGGCGCGCCGACAGTCACGGCGGCGTGGGTCTGCAGCAGCGCGAGCGTCTTGCGCTCGGCCACCGCGCCACCGCCCACGACCAGCACGGACCGGTCTTTCAGATCGGCAAAAATCGGGAATAGCTTCATCAAGCAGCCTCGGGCGCACCCGGCAGAAGGTCAAACGATCATAGGGATGGGGTCTCATCCCCACAACTTCTCATTTCTTGAATCCATATAGCCATAACTTATTTGGCGGGGCCGGCGCCGGGGCGCGGGCCCCGCCTTGCTCCATGCAAATTCCATGCCCGTGGCGGCGCGCCCCAGCGGGCCGCCCGCGCGGCCGGCATCCTGATGCCATCGACCGCACAGGCTTGGTGCGATACCGCATGGGAATGCGCACCAAGATGGATCGCCGCCGCCGCTGTCCGCCACCGCGCGGCGTTGCGCGGATTTTTCGGTGGCGCGCGCGCAGCCAGCGTTGGCGCGGGTTTGCGGGCGCCAGAGGGGCGCATGGCGAGGACTTGGCATGGCAATTGCTTAATTGCTGGTGGGCGGGCCGCGTGCGGCGGCCCATGCCAAGCGCCGCGATTCGCGGCAGGGAACAACGACGTTCCGCAACGCCGACGGGGGTGCCCGCGAGGCGTGCGGGACGTTTTTTTTTGCCAGGAGCCCCCGTATGACGCTCGTGAAATCCCATCCTTCCACCGACCCCGGCGCGCAACCGGGCGCCGATCCCGGGCGCCGCCGCTGGCTCGCCGGCACGGCCCGCGCCGTGGCCGGCGCTGGCCTGCTGTCGCTGGTCGACCCATTGGTGCGCGCCGGCGCCTGGGCAGCCGGCAGCGATGCGCCCGAGCAGACCGAGGTGAGAATCGGCTTCATCCCGCTGACCGACTGCGCCTCGGTGGTGATGGCCTCGGTGCTGGGCATCGACAAGAAGCACGGCGTGACCATCACGCCGTCCAAGGAGGCCTCGTGGGCGGCGGTGCGCGACAAGCTCCTGAACGGTGAACTGGCGATGGCGCACGTGCTGTACGGCCTTATCTACGGCGTGCAACTGGGCATCGGCGGGCCCCGCAAGGATATGGCGGTGCTGATGAACCTTAGCCAGAACGGCCAGGCCATCACTCTGTCGAACAAGCTGTTGCAGGCGGGCGCCCGCGATGGCGAATCGCTCGCCCGGCTGATGGCCGCCGACAAGCGCGAATACACCTTCGCCCAGACCTTTCCCACCGGCACCCACGCGATGTGGCTGTACTACTGGCTGGCCGCGTACGGCATCGACCCGATGCGGGATGCCAAGGTCATTACCGTGCCGCCGCCGCAAATGGTGGCGAACATGCGCGTCGGCAACATGGACGGCTACTGCGTCGGCGAGCCCTGGGGCGCGCGCGCCATCATCGACAAGATCGGCTTCACCGCCGTGACCACGCAGGCGGTCTGGCCCGACCATCCCGAAAAGGTATTGGGTACCAGCGCCGATTTCGTCGCGCGCAACCCCAACACGGCGCGCGCCGTCACCGCCGCCATCCTGGAGGCGGGCAAGTGGATCGACGCGTCGCCCGAGAACCGCCGCAAGACCGCCGAGACCATCGCCGCCAAGTCATACGTCAACACCAGCGCCAGCGCCATCATCGACCGCATGCTGGGGCAGTACGAGGACGGCCTGGGCAAGCGTTGGAACGACGCGCACGCGATGCGTTTCTCGGGGGATGGCGCGGCCAATTTCCCGTACCTCAGCGACGGCATGTGGTTCCTGACCCAGCACAAGCGCTGGGGCCTGCTCAAGGAACACCCCGACTACCTGGCCACGGCGCGCCAGGTCAACCGTATCGACCTCTACAAACAGGCCGCGCAGGCCGCGGGCATCGCCGTGCCGGCCAGCGAGATGCGCAGCGCCACGCTGATCGATGGCGTGGCCTGGGATGGCAGCAACCCCGCGGCCTATGCCGACGCTTTCAAGGTCAAGGCCTGAGCGCCGCGATGCAAAGGAGAAACACGCAATGTCTACCGCAACGAGCATGGAGCGGGCCGCGCCCGCCACGGTTCCTGCCGCGCCGCAGCCGGCCATGTCCGCCCCGCCATGGCGCGAGGCCTGGCGCGAGCGGCTGGAAGCGGCGCTGCGCGCCGTGGCCGGCCCGGTGGCCGGATTCGCGCTGTTCGTGCTGATGTGGCAGGTGGTGGCCATGCGCATCCCCGAGATCCCCACGCCGGGCGTGACCTGGCGCGCGGCGCTGGAACTGTTCGCGGATCCGTTCTACGACAACGGCCCCAACGACAAGGGCATCGGCTGGAACCTGCTGGCCTCGCTGCAGCGCGTCGGCATCGGCTTTGGATTGGCGGCGCTGGTGGGCATCCCCGCGGGTTTCGCCATCGGCCGCTATGCGCCGGTGCGGGCGATGTTTTCGCCCATCGTCAGCCTGCTGCGGCCGGTGTCGCCGCTGGCCTGGCTGCCGCTGGGGCTGCTGTTGTTCAAGGCCGCCAACCCGGCCGCGATCTGGGCGATCTTCATCTGTTCCATCTGGCCCATGATCATCAACACGGCGGTGGGTGTGTCGCGCGTGCCGCAGGACTACCTGAACGTGGCGCGCGTGCTCAATCTGTCGGAATGGAAGGTCACTACCAAGGTGCTGCTGCCGGCCGTGCTGCCCTACATGCTGACCGGCGTGCGGCTGTCGATCGGCACCGCCTGGCTGGTGATCGTCGCGGCCGAGATGCTGACCGGCGGCACCGGCATCGGCTTCTGGCTGTGGGACGAGTGGAACAACCTGAAGGTCGAGCACATCGTCATCGCCATTTTCGTGATCGGCATCGTCGGCCTGATCCTGGAGACGCTGCTGGTCGCGCTGGCCCGCCGCTTCACCTACACCGAGGAGTAGCGCCATGAAGAAATTCGTACGCATCGAACGCGTGGGCCAGACCTTCGCTACCCGTAAAGGCGCTTTCGTTGCCCTGCGCGACATCGACCTGACGGTGGCGCAGGGTGAGTTCATCACCCTGATCGGCCATTCCGGCTGCGGCAAGTCCACCCTGTTGAACCTGATCGCCGGCCTGACCCGGCCGACCAGCGGCGTGCTGCTGTGCGCCGAGCGCGAAATCACCGGCCCCGGTCCGGACCGCGCGGTGGTGTTCCAGAACCACTCGCTGCTGCCCTGGCTGACCTGCTTCCAGAACGTCCACCTGGCGGTGGAACGCGTCTTCGGCGGGTCGGAAAAGCGCGCCCAACTGGCCGAACGCACCCGCGCCGCGCTCGATCTGGTGGGCCTGCTGCCCGCGCAGAACAAACTGCCGCGTGAGATATCCGGCGGCATGAAGCAGCGCGTCGGCATCGCCCGCGCGCTGGCGATCGAGCCGGGCGTGCTGCTGATGGACGAGCCGTTCGGCGCGCTCGACGCGCTGACCCGCGCCCATCTGCAGGACGAACTGCTCAAGATCGTCGCCAAGACCCGCACCACCACCATCATGGTCACGCACGACGTGGACGAGGCGGTGTTGCTGTCCGACCGCATCGTCATGCTGACCAACGGCCCGGCCGCCACCGTCGGCGAGATCCTGCCGGTGCCGCTGGCGCGGCCGCGCGATCGGGTGCGCCTGGCCAATGATCCGGTCTATCTGTCGTGCCGCGCGGCGGTGGTCGATTTCCTGCACCGGCGCCACGGCAACCCCGAGCGCGTTCAGCCGGTGGCGCTGGCGGTTGCGGCGGCGCCCGCGGACGAGACGCGGGGCGCCGGCACGTCGCGCGCCGCGGCCTAGCGCCCAGCCCCAGGGGCTACGCCACCGCCGCCCGCCCGCCCGCCCGCCAGCCGGCCGCATGCCGCAGCCGCGGGGGGAGGGCGGATGGCCGCCGGCCAGACACGTTCGGTCATGCGCCAGCGTTGCCAACCGGTGTAGTATCAAGCCAGTCCCGCGCTAATGGCGCGAGGCGTGTTCTGGATTTCTGGAGTGGCTTGTGGCGTTGCGAAAATTGGCATCCCTGGTGATTATGGCGAGCGCGTTGGGCGCTGCCGGCGTGGCGCGGGCCGGCGTCTGCGACGCCCAGTTCATGCACGACGGCGGAGCGGTCCAGCTCACCGGTTCGGGCAACATCGCGCTGGGCGCCGACCTGACCTTCGCCGAGGTTACAAAAAGCAATGGCGACAACTGCCGCGCCCGCGTGCAGGGGGTGGCCCGCTTCAGCTACGCGGGCCTGCCGCCCGGCAAATCCCGGCTCGATTACCTGATGACAGTCAAGGGCGGCCAGGCCACGTTCCTCAAGTACGCCACCGCCGGCGAAGCGCCCCGGCCCGCCGAGGGCCAGTTCGACCTGCGCATGCTGGGGCTGTTCGCCTACGACGGCAAGCTGAGCGCAGGCCAGAAGTTGCCGGGTAATTCGTTCCGTCTGAAAATCGGCAAGGAAGCGCCGGTCGGCGGCCAGCCCAGCACCACGATCCGCATCGGCGACAAGACCGTCGGCCGCGCCACTGCCCTTAATACCGCGTTGGGCCGGCAGTCCTGCCATCCCATCACCTATACGCGCAATTCCGAGCCCACCATGGCCACCTTTCAAGGCTTGACCATTCCGATTCCCGGCATGAACACCACCGTGACCGACTGGTACTGCCCGGCGCTCAATCTGGTGATGAAGCAGGACATCGATCAGGGCGGCGTCAAGTCCGCCGTTGAGATTACGCAAATCAAGTAGCACACGGTAGCAAGCCGGCCTGGACCCTCGCGAAGCGGCTGGTATGATGATTTCGTCATAGACACAAACAGGAGCTCAAAACATGGCAACGAGAAAATCCGAAGACGTCGCAAAAGAAAAACTCATCGACAGTGTCAAGACCAGCCTGAACGATGCGGAAAACCTGCTGCGCGAAGCGGCCAGCAGCACCGGCGACAAGGCCACCGAATTGCGCGAACGCGCCATGACCTCGCTCAAGCGCACCCGCGAAGCCCTGTACGAGGCGCAGGACGCGGTGCTCGAACGCGGTCGCAAGGCGGCGCGAGCCACCGACGACTATGTGCATGACAATCCCTGGCAAGCCATCGGCATCGCGGGCGTGACCGGCCTGCTGCTCGGCTTGCTGATCAGCCGCCGCTGACCAGGCTGGACACCGGGCGGGCGGCGCCGGCCTTGGGCCGGCTCTCCCGCCCGGTGTCCTTTTGTCCATGGGTCTACGAAAATCTGTCTTTGGCGTGGCGTCCAGCCTGGTCGGGCTGATGCGCACGCGCCTGGAACTGCTGGCGCTGGAAGCGGCGGGAGAGAAATCGCGCCTGCTCAAGCTGCTGGGCATGGCATTCGCCGCCTTGCTGTTCCTGACGCTGGCGGTGCTGGTGTTCACCATCACGGTCGCGGTGGCCTTCTGGCCTACCGAAGATCGCTACCTGGCGCTGGGCCTGTTGGCGGCTTTCTACCTGGTGGTGGGCGTTGCGCTGCTGCTGGCGGTGCGCCACGGCCTGGTCTACGGGCCGCCGCCGTTCGCCGCCACCCTTGAAGAATTGGGCCGTGACGCCGAATTGCTCGAACGGGTGCGCGAGGCGCAGGACGATGACCGCGCGCAGCGGCGCCAGGAGGACTGACCATGACGAAAAGGTCTCCCGCCGTCGACCGCGCCGTGCGCATCGAACTGCTGCGCGCCCGCGCCGCGATCGAGCGTGAATCGCTGGCGCAGGGCATCGTGTCGGCCGGGCGCAAGCTCGAGCCGGCGGCGCTGTTCAAAAGTTTCCTGCCCGGGGTGGCATCGGGCGGCGCCTCGCGCTGGGCCATGCAGGCCATCGGCCTGGCGCGGCGCTATCCCATCATCAGCTCGTCGCTGTCGGCCCTGTTCATGCGGGGCGGCGGCAAGTCCAAGCTGCTCAAGATCGCCGGCGGTGCGCTGGTCGGCTGGCAGTTGTTCAAGCTCTGGCGCGATTCGAGCGATGGCCGCGACGACGCGCGTTGATGCCGCCCTTCTGGCCGGTCCAAAAGAAAACCCCGCCGGGCTGAACCGACCGGCGGGGTTTTTTCATGGGACGCGCCATGCGGCCGGGGCGGCTGTCCGCCCATCGGGCCAGCTCAAAGGCCCAGTTGCCCCCACATGTCATCGACCCGCTTCTTGACGTCCGCATCCATGGTGATGGGCGTGCCCCATTCGCGCTGGGTTTCGCCCGGCCATTTGTTGGTGGCGTCCAGGCCCATCTTGCCGCCCAGGCCGGACACTGGCGAGGCGAAGTCCAGGTAATCGATGGGCGTGTTCTCGACCAGTAGCGTGTCGCGCACCGGATCCATGCGGGTGGTCATGGCCCACACCACTTCCTTCCAGTCGCGCGGATTGATGTCCTCGTCGACCACCACGATGAACTTGGTGTACATGAACTGGCGCAGGATGCTCCACAGCCCGAACATGACGCGCTTGGCGTGGCCGGCGTACTGCTTGCGGATCGACACCACCGCCAGGCGGTAGCTGCAGCCCTCGGGCGGCAGGTAGAAGTCGACGATTTCGGGCAACTGGCGCCGTAGCAGCGGCACGAACACCTCATTCAGGGCCACGCCCAGCACGGCGGGCTCGTCGGGCGGCTTGCCGGTGTAGGTCGAGTGATAGAGGGGGTTGCGGCGCATGGTGATGCGCTCGACCGTGAACACCGGGAACCAGTCCTGCTCGTTGTAGTAACCCGTGTGGTCGCCGTAGGGGCCTTCCAGCGCCATCTCGTAGTCGCGGTTGGGCGGCGGGTTGACGCCGTCCGGCACCACGGGAGCGATGGCGCGCGGATCGGACGACGGTAGCAGGTGGCCTTCCAGCACGATCTCGGCCCAGGCCGGCACCGACAGGTTGCTGCCCAGCGCCTGTGCCACCTCGGTGCGCGAGCCGCGCAGCAGGCCGGCGAACTGGTATTCGGACAGGCTGTCCGGCACCGGGGTGACCGCGCCCAGCGTGGTGGCCGGATCGGCGCCCAGCGCCACGGCGATGGGGAAGGGCGTGCCCGGATGCGCCAGCGCGTGGTCGCGGAAATCGAGCGCGCCGCCGCGGTGCGACAGCCAGCGCATGATGAGCTTGTTCGGGCCCAGCAGTTGCTGGCGGTAGATGCCCAGGTTCTGGCGGCGGGCGTTGGGGCCGCGCGTGATCACCAGGCCCCAGGTCAACAGCGGCGCCACGTCGCCGGGCCAGCAGGTCTGGATCGGCAGGCGCGTCAGGTCCACGTCCTTGCCTTCCCAGACGATCTCCTGGCAGGCCGGGCTCTTGACGTTCTTGGGGCTCATATCCCACAGTGCCGACTTCAGCATCGACACCTTGGCCAGCGCGTCGCGCAGACCCTTGGGCGCCTCGGGCTCGCGCAGCGAGGCCAGCAGTTCGCCGATGTCGCGCAGCGCGCTGACGTCGTCGGCGCCCATGCCGCGCGCCACCCGCGAGGGCGTGCCGAACAGGTTGGCCAGCACCGGCATCTCGGCCGGCTTGCCGTCGTGCTGGGCATGTTCGAACAGCAGGGCGGGGCCCTCGGCGCGCAGCACGCGGTCGGAAATCTCGGTCATTTCCAGGCGCGTCGAGACCGGCGCGGCGATGCGTTTGAGCTCGCCCATGCGTTCGAGTTGGGCGAGGAAGTCTCTGAGGTCGCGGTATTTCACTACAGATCCCGGCGATTTGGTTACATTTTGGGGAGAAAGAGAGGTTAACATTGACTCCCTCTTTTTTAACGCAGGAGGTTTCCATGCCCGATGCGTCAGTGGCCAGCCTGTTCAGGAACATGGCCCAAGGAGTGCACCAATATCTTGCCGAATCGCTGCGCATCTGCTCCGTCTACCTGGGCATCGCGGTGATCGTGACGGTAAGCATGGGATTCGCACTGCCTGGTTTGCGCGACCAGGCATTGCAAGTGCACAAAGCCTTGTTGACCGCCCTCGCGCCTTCATCCATGCAGGCCGGTGTCGATGCCGAGACCGGGACCGAATTCGGCGCCGACACGTCGTCGGCGATTGCCATGGCCGTACCCACCGCGCCCTCCAGCAATGCGACCGGCATGCTCGGGCCTGCCCGCAGCGCGCCCGCCGCGGCCCAGAAACCCGCGGCCGCCACCGGCGCGCAGGCCGAAGCCTTGCGCAACTACATCTCGCGCAAATACAAGGTGGCCTATGACGCCACCGGCCCGCTCCTGAACACCGTGTACCGGGTGGGCCGCGAAAAGAAACTGGACCCGCTGCTGTTGCTGGCGGTGATCGCCATCGAGTCGCGCTACAACCCCCTGGCCGAAAGCCACGTGGGCGCGCAGGGCCTGATGCAAGTGATGACGAGCGTGCACCAGGATAAATTCGATGCCGTGGGCAAGAATCCGCTGGACCCGACCGCCAACATCATGGTCGGCGCGACGATCCTGAGGGATTGCATCAACCGGCGCGGGTCGGTCGATGGCGGCCTGGCCTGCTATGTCGGCTCGACCGGGCCGGACGACAACGGCTATGGCGCCAAGGTGCAGGCCGAGCGCCGCCGCCTGGCCTTGGCGTCGGGGATCGCGCTGGCGCGCGATTGATCCTGCAGGCCCGTACGCGGAACCGGGGATCAGCGGAAGGTCACGAGTATCGTGATTTGCTGGCTGAACGTCCCCGGCACCACTGCCGCGCCGGTCTTCATCAGTTCCGCCGAGTAGTACAGGCTCCTGGGACGCAGCGTGGTAGTCAGTGACTCGGTCGGGCGCCATTCATTGAAGGCGATCGGAATGGCGCCGTTTTCCTTGACTTGCAGTGCAAGCCCGTTCGGCGTGCCATCGGTGTTTTTCAACTCGATGTTCTGGCCGTTGGGCGTCAGCACCGGGCTGCCTTCGGGCTGGAACTTGATCTGCAGCGGAACCACCATGTTGTCCAGGTCGGCGATGTGGAAGCCGCCATCGCAGGCTTCGTCGAAATCCGCGACGATGGAGAATGGCGTCGGTGGCGGCAGCGGCAGATTGCCCAGGCTGTAGGCCCTGCCCAGGTAGACCGAACCGGGCGTCGAGATTTTCGCGATGCAAGTCGGGACCAGGCTTATGGCCGTTGCGTTGCTGGAGCCGATCGCGATGTGATTTGTATTGATGAATGCGTAATGCATCCTGACCAGGTCGCTGTACGCGGGGAAGAAGGCCCTGACAGGCTTGGTCGGAGGCGTCACGGTGACCAGTTGCAACTTGCCGAGCAGCACCCCTGTCGCCGTGAGCGTGGGGTCGGTCGCGGACTTGGGGGCGTATTGCTCGGCGCTCAAGCGGAATCGGTCATCGGTGGTGCTGCCCGTGGGTTCCCAGGCCGGGTAACCATTGATCTGGATGACGAGTTTCAGGCCGACCTTGCGCAACTCGTTCAGTACCGGGGCCATGTTGCCCCCAGACACCAGGAAAGGCGCCATACTCGTGCTGCCGCTGATGCACACCCAAGGTACGGGCGGCAAAGGGGCATCGTAGACGACCGTGCCTGGCGGATTGGACTTGTCCAACGTCAGGAGCGTTGGCGCGAATTGGCCGGGCGCCGCTTGCGCCCCCATGTCCTGTGTGTAGTTGCCGGCCCGCGTCGGGTCGAGTTGGCATCCCGGGCCCAGCGCGTGGGCCGCCACGGGCAGCAGACAGGCGGCGAGCCATCCCGCCACCGCCAGCGCGCCATGCCGCGGGCGGCGGACCCTCGTCGCGATCCGCTTGATCATGCATTGACTCCTGAATGGGCGCGGTCCGGCCGCGCGGCTGCCCGCAACCCGGCCTCGGTCGGGTCGCGGGAAAGACTCCAGGGAATATAGGTGGGCGGGCTAGGCAAATGCCGCGCCGCCATAGGCTCGGCTATTGTGTCCGGGCCATGGCCGGGACGACGGCCCGGCCATGGCTGCGGCTTCACAGCGGCGCTCAACGCGGGAATGCGTGGCGCCGGGGAGTATGCACGGCAACGATGATCTGGACGTTAATTCTTCGCCAGGCGGGGGTAGGGCGGCGCAAGGCCGTCCGGCGGCATAACCACAGGCGGCCGGGCGCAAGCCCGGCAGTCCGTGGCGGGGCCCGGTGCGTGGCCCCACCAGGGCGGCGTGGCCGCGCGTCAGCGGCCCAGCAGCTTGCCCAGGCGGGCCACGGCTTCTTCCAGGCGGTCCAGCCCGGTGGCGTAGGAAAAGCGCATGGTGTGGTGGCCATGGGCGGGGCCGAAATCCAGGCCGGGCACGGCGGCGATGCCGGCTTGCAGCAGCAGGCGTTGCGAGAAGTCGGCGCTGTCGCTGGCCAGGTCGCTGATGTCGGCGTAGATGTAGAAGGCGCCGTCGGGCTTGACCGGCACCTTCAGGCCCAGCCGCTCGAACTCGGGCAGCAGGTAGTCGCGGCGCTGCTTGAAGGCTTCGCGGCGGTGCTCGAAGGTGCGCAGGGCATCGGGGGTGAAGCAGGCCAGGGCGGCATGCTGCGCCAGCGTGGGGGCGCAGATGGCCAGGCTGCCGGCGATCTTCTCGACCGGCGCCACCATGGCCTCGGGCACGATCATCCAGCCCAGGCGCCAGCCGGTCATGTGGAAATACTTCGAGAAGCTGTTGATGACGATGATGTCATCGTCCAGCGTCAGCGCCGAACGCGGCTGGCCTTCGTAGGACAGGCCCAGGTAGATTTCGTCGACGATGGCGAAGCCTTGGCGGGCGCGCACCTCGGCCAGCAGTCGGGACAGTTCGCCATGGTCGATGGAGGTGCCGGTGGGATTGCTGGGCGAGGCCACCAGCACGCCCCGGGTGGCGTCGGTCCAGTGTTGGGCCACGTCCTGCGCCGACAACTGGAAGCGCTTGGCGGCCGTGCTGGGGATCAGGCGCGGCTGGCCGCCGGCGGCCAGCACGAAGTTGCTGTTGGCGGGATATGACGGGTCCGGCATCAGCACTTCGGCGCCGGGATCGACCAGGGCGGCGCAGGCCAGGGTCAGGGCGCCCGAGGCGCCGGCCGTGACGATGACGCGCCGGGGATCGATCGCGGCGCCGAACTGCTCATGGTAGAACCGTGCAATGGCCTCGCGCAGCGGCATCAGGCCGGCGGGCGCGCTGTAACCGCTCTGGCCAGCCTGGGCCGCGCGCTGCAGCGCTTCCACGACCTGGGGCGGCGCGGTAAAGTCCGGTTCGCCGATGCCCAGGCTGATGATGTCCTTGCCCGCCGCCTGCAGCGCTTGCGCCTGCTTGAACAGTTCAACCACCTGGAAGGTCAGGAAATCGTGGGTGCGGGCGGCAAGGCGGGGCATCGGAATCTCGAAGGCTACTTGAAGCGGAATAGGGAATTGTAGTCATGCAGCCATCTCGTCGCGCTTTTCTCCTGGGCCGGCGGCCCGTGCGGACACCCTGGGCGACTTTCCTGCAGCGGTTGGCGCTGATGTGCCAGGGCGCGGCGCGCGATCTCGGCGAGGCGCCGGGGCTGGGCCCGCGCGCCTTGCTGGTGCCGCAGGGCGATGCCGATGTGGCGCAGGCCCGCGCTCTGTGCGCCGAATACGGCGTGGTGCTGGCGCTGGATGAGGCGCAGGGGCCCTTCGCGCCGGTTGCCGGGCCGTTGCTGCGGGTCGATCCCGGCCGCCTGGCCGGGATGGCGCGGCTGGCGGGGCCGGCTCCGCGCTGGCGCGTCCAGCCGGGCGTGCCGCTGGCGGCCTTGGCCCAGGCGGGCCTGCCCCAGTTCGCGGGGTTGCCCGCCGCCATGACGCTGGCGCAATGGCTGGCCGCGCCCGCCGCCTGGCCGGCGGGAGGCTGCGCCGATTCGGGCGTGCTGGCGGTCGATCTGCTGCTGGCCGATGGCGTGGAGGAGACGCTCGGGCCGTTTGGCGCGGACGATGTGCAACCGTTGCGGTCGGCCACCGTGCAGCGGCTGGTGCCGGCGCTGTTCCAATTGGCCGGCGGCGAGCTGGCCCGCGCCTGCCGTTCGGCCGCCGCCTGGCGCGCGCGCTACCGGCTGGACGCATTGATCCCTCGCGCGCCGGCAAGCGTGAACCTGGCGCATCTGCTGCTGGGGCATGGGGGCACGCTGGGGTGGGTGCAGGCGGTGACGCTGGCCGCCCCGGCGGCTCCGCCGGCGGAGCAGGCCGGTCCGCAAGCGCGCCCGGGTGCCGCGGAGCCGCCGGCCGCCGCCGCCGGCGAGGTGCTGGCGTTGCAGGCGCGGATCAAGGACCTGTTCGATCCCTATGGGCGTTTTCCCGAATTGGCGGCCCGCACCGATGGCGACAATTTGTAAGCCGGAGGTAAGATGGGCGGCGCCCGTGGCCAGGCCGGCGGCGGGCGCCGCCAGTGCCGCAGGGGAACGTTTCGCCCGGTCCGCCATCGGAATAGAATTGCCCCCTTTCCGTCCTCACTCTAGCCAGTAGCCGCCCCTATGGATGCCAACCTCCGCAAAGCCGCCCTTGAATACCACGAGCACGGCCGTCCCGGCAAAATCTCGGTCACCCCGACCAAGCAGCTCACCAACCAACGCGATCTGGCCCTGGCGTACTCGCCCGGCGTGGCGGCGGCCTGTGAGGAAATCGTGGCGGACCCGGCCAACGTGTTCCGCTACACCGCGCGCGGCAACCTGGTGGGGGTGATCACCAACGGCACCGCGGTGCTGGGCCTGGGCAACATCGGCGCGCTGGCCTCCAAGCCGGTGATGGAAGGCAAGGCGGTGCTGTTCAAGAAGTTCGCCGGCCTGGACGTATTCGACATCGAGATCAACGAAACCGATCCGGACAAGCTGGTCGAGATCATCGCCGGCCTGGAAGCCACCTTCGGCGGCATCAACCTCGAAGACATCAAGGCGCCGGAATGCTTCACGGTCGAGCGCAAGCTGCGCGAGCGCATGAAGATCCCCGTCTTCCATGACGACCAGCACGGCACCGCGATCTGTGTGTCGGCGGCCTTCATCAACGGCCTGAAAGTGGTGGGCAAGGACATCGACAAGGTCAAGGTGGTGACCTCCGGCGCCGGCGCGGCCGCGCTGGCCTGCCTGGACCTGATGGTGGACCTGGGCCTGCCGCTGGAGAACATCTGGGTCACCGACATCGAGGGCGTGGTGTACGAAGGCCGCACCACCCTGATGGACCCTGACAAGGCGCGCTTCGCGCAAAAGACCGACGCCCGCAAGCTGGCCGAAGTCATCGAGGGCGCGGACGTGTTCCTGGGCCTGTCGGCCGGCGGCGTGCTCAAGCCCGAGATGGTGGCCAAGATGGGTCCGCGCCCGCTGATCCTGGCGCTGGCCAACCCCACGCCGGAAATCCTGCCGGAAGTGGCGCACGGCGTGCGCGACGACGTGGTCATGGCGACGGGCCGCTCGGACTACCCGAACCAGGTCAACAACGTGCTGTGCTTCCCGTACATCTTCCGCGGCGCGCTGGACGTGGGCGCCACCACCATCACGCGCGAGATGGAAAAGGCAGCGGTCTACGCCA